>JABHWQ010000404.1 GCA_018657655.1 Chloroflexota bacterium
CCCCGACTGTTGAGTGCGTTGATGTGCCTGCCTGTCACGCCTACGTATGAAGTCTCGATTTTCAGCCCACTAACGCGTTCCGCCTTCATTACGGAGTCCCGAATTGCCTCTGTGGCCAGATCGATATCAACAACAAGCCCTTTGTGGACTCCCCGGGCCGGAACTGTGGCTGACCCTAGAATTTGAATAGTTTCTTCGTCACCAATGTTTGCCACTATAGTGGTCACTTTACTGGTTCCGACATCTATTGAAGCAAATGTTTTTGCCATTTAATCCCCCCTTTTTTATCTAGTTCCCTTGTTTAATTCAGGTATAGTATTTTCCGTATTCAATCACCTCCTTCTCTTACTGAATTCGTTCAACGACTCTCATTTTGGCGCTTCGGCTTCTGGGATTTATACTAATTTCCTCCGCTGTGGGCTTGATAACGCCTTTGCTCACGAGACGGAGGCGAGGAGTGTGTTTACAAGTGCAAACCGGAGTTTCCGGAGGGCAGATACAACTCTTTGACTCTCGAACCATGAATTCTTTCACTTGTCGATCCTCTAAAGAATGGAAGCTAATCACTGCCAACCTTCCTCCAAATCCAAGAAGGTTGACTGCCTGCTCCAGAGCGGTTCTCAAATTATCTATTTCCCGGTTCACTGCCATGCGCAGTGCCTGAAATGTTTTGGTGGCGGGGTGTATCTTTCCCCTTTCTCCATTCACTGCTTTACTAACCACCCGAGCGAGCTCTTTAGTTGTTCGAAGAGGACGGTTTTCGATTATGCGCTTCGCTATTTTGCGGCTCTTTCGCTCTTCTCCGTAGTTCCAGATCAGCGTGGCCAACTCGCTTTCAGATAAATCATTGATTATCTGGGCTGCTGTAAGCTCCTGATCCGGACTGAATCGCATATCCAGTGGGGCATCATGTTGAAAACTGAAACCTCTCCCGTGACTGGAGAGTTGAAGGGAAGACATTCCCAAGTCGAACATGACGCCGTGAACCGGTCTAAAGTTGTAATAGGTACATACCTCCTCAATACAATTGAAGTTTTCATTAACCAAAAGGACGGATCTTCCGTATTTCTTTAATGCGAATTGGGCAGCTAAGATGGATTGCGGATCAGCATCAAATCCGATCAGTTGACCACCGGGATCGCTACTTTCCATGATGGCTGAAGAATGCCCTCCAGCACCGACAGTGCAGTCTATATACCGCCCTCCAGGTTGAACCTGTAGTGCCTGTATTGCTTCTTCAAGTAGGACCGATTGGTGATATAGCTCCATCTAGCGCGGTTCTATCCCTTCCGCAAGCTGCCAGGCTTGCTCATCCATCAACAACTTCTCTTGATCCCATGATTCCTTGCTCCAGATTTCCAGATATTTGTTGCCTCCAACCATCACAACGATATCTTTAATTTGAGCATGTTGTCTTAGGGGGGAAGGGAGTGCTACGCGCCCTTGCTTATCGAGTTCGAGGTCGAAGGCATTACCGAAGATCATTCGGTTAAGCCTCCGGTTCTTGCCTGGTGAAAAAGGCGAGAACTCGTTTTCGTCAGAGACCTTGCTCCACTCTGCCAACGGGTAGGCAAGCATGCACTTGTCTACACCACGTGTGAGTACGAGTCCCTCCGGGAACTCTTTACGGAGTTTGGCGGGTACTGCGACCCGCCCCTTTTGGTCTATCCGACATTCATATTCACCAAGGAGCATTGAAATGATATTCCCCCCACTTTGCACCACAATATACCACAATTACCCACTATATGCAATACTTACCCCCCGTAAACGTTTGTTTACCTGGGTCCCATTCTCGCCTTGACAAACCAGTGCTCCAGAGCATATTCTAGTCCAAGCGGTTATGTAGCTAGTTAGATAACCTTCGAGTTCCGGTTCAGGCTGTAAATCGTGTTAAGCAGCATGCAATCAATTACCAGCCTCTTTGTGAGGCCAGATGCCGTAGCGCTTCTGGCTCGCTTGCACACATTCCTTATCGCCCAAAAGATAGAGACATATCTCGTAGGCGGATATATTAGGGATGGATTTCTGGGGCGGTCCAACCACGATATCGATCTTGCTGTAAACGCTGATGCTATCCAGGTTGCTAGGCAGGTGGCCGATGCCTTCGATGCCAGGTTCGTGCTTCTCGATGAGGTTCACCAGATTGCTCGAGTAGTCCTTGTACACGATGAAGATCGATGGTATATCGATTTTGCGACTATCAGGGGATCCATCGAAGATGATCTGAGAAAACGCGATTTTACCGTTGACGCCATTGCTATGAAACTGGAACATCTTGCAGCCGGATGGAACCGAGTGGATCTCATCGATCCATTAGATGGGGTCGGTGATCTTGAAAGAAAGTTGATAAGGGTAGCCAGCGACTCTGCTTTCCTCGATGATCCGGCGCGCCTTATGCGAGCGTTTCGTTTGGCTACTGAGCTGGATTTCTCTATAGATAGCCGGACAGAAGGCCTTATTCAACGGGATAACGGAGCCATTATTTCAGTTAGTGGCGAACGGATTCGGGAAGAGCTGGGGCGTATCCTGGAGACAAAAAACGCAACGAACTCGATACGCCATCTCGATCAGCTTGGCCTTCTCACTCTCCTCATTCCTGAGCTTTCCGTTTCCAAAGGAGTGGAACAACCAAAGGAACATTATTGGAATGTCTTCGAACACTCTATAGAAACGGTGGCGGCTGTCGAACGCTTGCTGATGGCCTTAAATAGTAAGGAAGAAGGCCTGCTTGATTCTCTATCCTATAGAGAAGTACTAGTTGAGCATTTTGATGAGGTGATCGGCGGTGGTTTGACCCGAAGATCGTTGGTGAAGCTGGCGGCCCTGATACATGACGTTGCTAAACCGCAAACCAAAGCCATACACGAAAATGGGAAAATGCGTTTTCTAGGACATGCTCAACAGGGTGCGAAGATAGCTGAAGGGATATTGGAACGGCTTCGTTTTAGCACACGGGAAAAGAGAATCGTTACCGGTATGATCGATCAGCACCTGCGTCCTGGGCATCTCAGCAATGCTCCGGAATTGCCGACGCGGAGGGCCATCTATCGCTACTTCCGAGATACTGGCGATATAGGTATTGATACACTATTTCTTAGCTTGGCTGACCATCTGGCAACCCGTGGGCCAACGTTTGAAATGGCAGGCTGGCTGGAGCATGTGGAAGTAACGGAGTACATGCTCAATAAACGGATCGAAGACGCGGATACTGTTTTACCTCCAAAGCTTGTAAGTGGGCATACCCTGATCGAAAGATTTGGACTGGAGCCCGGACCCGAAATAGGCAGACTTCTGGAGGCGGTGCGTGAGGCCCAGGCGTCGGGAGAAATTATGAGTGAACAGGATGCCTTGGACTTTGTGGGAAAGGAGCTAAGCACAAATAATGCGAACCAGAGATAAAGTAACATTAGGATTAATAGTAGTCATCACAGTTCTTGCGCTGATGACGCTGCTGTGGCCGGATTTTGGCGAGGCTATTGACCGGGAAGATATTAAACTGGGATTGGACCTGGAGGGAGGTTTCCACCTGGTTTATAAAGCTGATTTCTCGGAGTTGCCTGAGGGTCAAGATGAGGATGATGCCATGGATGGCGTCATTGCCGTGATTGAGAAAAGAGTCGATGCGTACGGGGTTAGCGAATCGGTAATCCGGAAAATGGGTGACGATCGGATTCTGGTTCAGCTGCCCGGCATTGATGACATTGCAGAAGCCAAAGACCGCATTGGCAAAACGGTTCTTATCAACTTCAAGGAATTTGTGCGGTACATGCCCACTACTACGCCGACTCCGCTGCCGCCAAGTGATAGTGGCACCCCTACTCAAGATAGTGAAGTTGATGATCCGGTTCAACCGAACAACAGCGGCAGCCCAGCTCAACTGAGCAGTACTGGCACACCGGTTCAGATTGCTGAAAGCGGCAGTCCGGTGCAAATCGCCAATAGCGGAACACCTGTTCCTACTGTTTATAGTGATGATGACATGTTCTTTGTTCAACGCCTTGATGATGATGACAAAGTGGTTCTGACAGAGGTCAAAAGAGGTGACATCCAGGATCGTGAGAGTGCTTGGATTGCAGTTCCAGCGGTTGGAACGGTAGATGGTAATGAAATAGAGTTGACCAGCCAGTACTTCAAAGGCGGTGTTGAATTTACTATCCCTCAGAATGGGCAACCGACAATACACTTTGAATGGGATGATACGGGTAGCGATCTGTTCTGGCAGATAACCACCCGTCTATCCAGCGAGCTAGATGGTTCAGTGGAGAGAAAGCTGGGTATATTCCTGGGTGATGAATATGTTTCATCACCCAATGTCAATGAACCCATCCGGGATAGCGGTATTATCACCGGTATGGCCAAGGGTGAAGCTAAACGGTTGACCAGCCTGCTTAACGCGGGACGCATAGATGTACCGCTGCATACTATGGAGCAGTGGGCAGTCAAATCCACTCTTGGCAAGAACTTCGTTGACTGGAGCGTACAGGCGGGTGTGATTGGGTTGATCCTGATCATACTTTTCCTGATCATGTATTATCGATTGCCCGGTGCTCTGGCGGGTCTTGCCTTATTGATCTATGTCACTCTTGTAATGGCTGTATATCAGTTGTGGCCAGTTACACTGACACTGGCAGGTATTGCCGGTTTTATATTATCGATAGGGATGGCAGTGGATGCCAATGTGCTGATCTTTGAGCGTATGAAAGAGGAAATTCGAATGGGTCGCACATTGCGGGCAGCAATAGAGGTTGGTTTCAATCGTGCCTGGCCTGCCATTCGGGATAGTAATTTCTCAACGTTTATCACCTGCGGCATCCTGTATTGGATGGGAAGTACTTTGACGGTACCCTCGGTTCAAGGGTTTGCCTTGACGCTGTTTATTGGCGTGGCTATCAGTATGTTCTCCGCGATTGTGATCACCAAGACATTCATGCGTTTTCTTGGGAATACCAGACTTGTAGATAAAAAGGAGCTTTTCATAGCTTCGACCGAGGGATTGATGCTCTCCAGGGAGGGACGGTAAAATGATTGATTTTGTAGGCAAGAAACGCTATTTCTTCATACTTTCGGTGGTAATTATTCTGTGCGGGATCATCTCCCTTTCTGTTCAGGGCATTCCATGGGGCATTGATTTTACCAGTGGTACTGTACTGACCGTGGAGTTCGCTAATCCAGTGGACCGGGATTTGATCGAGAACGAATTTGTTAAAATTGGTCACGATGAGGTTGAAATACAGGAAGCAGATAACAATGCTTTTGTGATTCGGACCAAGGTACTCGATGAAACAGAGGAAACCCAAGTCGAAGAAGCGCTCAAGGAACTAGAAGAACTGACGGAGGATTTGGGAATTCACAAAGTGTCTGATGACATTGCCAGAGAGAAAGCCCGGGGAGCGGTGATGGCTGTTGTGGTGGCAGCCCTCGGTATTCTGCTCTATATCTCGTTCGCTTTTCGCAAACTGCCTAAACCCTTCCGGTACGGCACTTGCGCCATTATCGCTCTGGTGCACGATGTGTTGATAGCCTTGGCGGTGTTCGCTATCCTTGGGAGTGCCCTGGATCTGGAGATAAATCTAATGTTTATTACCGGTCTTTTGATTGTGATCGGCTATAGCGTTAATGACACAATCGTAGTTTTCGATCGAATCCGGGAAAACCTTGGTAAAACATCTAGAGTGGGATTCGAAACCATAGTCAACAACAGTCTGGTGGAGACATTGAATCGATCCCTGAATACCAGCCTCACCACGCTGCTTGTGCTGGTTGCCGTTTATCTGTTTGTGGGAGAGGCTATCGAAAGCTTCATGCTTGTCTTGATAGTCGGTGTGATATCAGGGACATACAGTTCTATCTTTATTGCCAGCCAGGCTCTGGTGGTTTGGGAAACCGGTGCAACAAAGAGATTGTTCAAGCGAAACGCATCGGCATAGACGAAAACCAAAGCCTTTCTATTTGGTTTGTGGTATTGAGTAGGGGCACGTTGCAGCGTGCCCCTATTTGTTTGGTTGCGCACCTTTGTGAACGGTGCTAGAATGCGAGCAAGAATGAGCTTAACCGATTTGAAAGAGTAATTATGATATACAACAATCCGTTCGTGGTGAGCATGTCGAACTATGAACGGCCCTTCGACTGGCTCAGAGCGAACGAATAAAGCTCTGTCGTTAAAAAAGGATTCGAGAAGGTATCTAAACATGCCAAACAATTACATGCAACGTGCTCTTACCCTGGCACAGAAAGCTCTGGGCGGTGTCAGTCCCAATCCGGCGGTGGGAGCGGTGATAGTTAAAAATGGCGAAATCGTCGGTGAGGGATATACTCAGCCTCCCGGATCAGCACATGCCGAAATAGTAGCGCTCCAACAGGCTTCAGAAGCTGCCCGGGGAGCTACGATGTATGTGACGCTGGAGCCATGCTGTCATCATGGGCGTACGCCACCATGCACCGATGCCATTATTGCCAGCGGTATCACAGCAGTAAACATGGCCATACTCGATCCCAATCCCATTGTCTCAGGTAACGGGAAGGCTGCACTGGAAGCCAATGGAATCACTACCCGTGTGGGTGAGAATGAAGAGGAAGCGCAAGAGATGGTCGAGGCTTATTCCAAATTCATTACTTCGAAGAAACCTTTTGTTACGGCCAAGTTTGCCATGAGCCTCGATGGGAAGATAGCTACCAAAAAGTATGATTCCAAGTGGATCAGCAATGACTGGTCCAGGCGTTACGTACATCAGGTTCGCTCCGAATCCGATGCGGTAATGGTTGGCGTCAACACTGTGTTAAGGGATGATCCTCAATTGACTGCCAGACTTGGTGAGGACGTTCCGCAACCGCTCCGGATCATTGTTGATAGCCGTGGGCAGACCTCCCCTACAGCTAATGCCCTGCAGCAATCGGGTAGAACATTGATAGCCACAACAACTGCCATCGAGATGAGCCGTGCGAATGAATACACCAATGCCGGTGTTGAAGTCGTCAGCCTAAAGTCGGAAGGTGGACAGGTTGATCTTGTTGAATTGATGAAAGTGCTCGGCAGGAAGGAAATCACCAGTATATTGGTTGAAGGCGGAGGTTCGCTACTGGGCTCGCTGTTCGATCTGGGGCTTGTGGATAAGGTAATTGCTTTTGTCGCTCCGATGATCATCGGGGGCAAAGAGGCTGTTACTCCGGTTGGTGGACAGGGTGTTGATGTGGTAACTCAGGCGTTTCGGTTGAACCGGATCAAAACGGAACAGTTCGGGGATGATATAATGATAAGCGGATATATCGGGTGAAAATGTGTTTACCGGAATCGTTGAAGAAATAGGGAAGATCGAGTCTGCTCCGCAGGGGCGGCTTATCATTTCTGCTCAAAAAGTCCTTGAGGGCACCGTCCTCGGTGATAGTATAGCCGTGAACGGAACATGTCTTACGGTCATCGAAATGGGCAATGGTACTTTCTCGATAGAAGTCATGCCAGAGACGTTGCGCCGTACAAGTCTCGGGGGTCTGCGCCCTGGCGATCCGGTTAACCTGGAAAGGGCTTTGGCAGTCGGGGGACGGCTTGGTGGCCATTTTGTCCAGGGTCATGTAGACGCTACTGGCAAAATCGTGTCCCTGAAACCGGAAGGTGAGGCAATTCTGATGAAGGTTTCGGCCCCACCGGAGATCATGCGCTATGTAGTTGAAAAAGGATTCATTGCTGTTGAGGGAATAAGTCTTACCATTTTCGAATGCGATGCTACTTCCCTTAGTATCTCGCTGGTAGGCTTCACCCGAAAAAATACCACACTCGGTATCAAACGCCCCGGCGATCCTGCCAATCTTGAGGTTGATATTATTGCCAAGTATGTGGAACATTTGACTGGCGGAAGCAAACCCGGAATAACCTCTGAATTCCTCTCGGAACACGGTTTTATTTAGGGTCTATACATATCAGTATGGCGTGTACCCCCAGTTTCGTGATAAACTGTAGGGGTGTGAATTTGGTGGGAGGCACAGGATATGGCTCTATCTACAGTAAAAGAAGCAATCGAAGATATCAAAGCCGGCAAGTTTATCATTGTCGTCGATGATGAAGATCGGGAAAATGAAGGCGATTTGTTGATCGCTTCGGAGAAAATCACTCCAGATGGGATCAACTTTATGGCCAAGTACGCGCGAGGTTTGGTTTGCGTACCGTTAGCGGCGGAGAGAATCGAAGAACTAAAAATACCAATGATGGTTCGCCACAACACCTCGCATTTTGATAGTGCCTTCACGGTATCTGTTGAAGCCAGACATAAGGTGACAACCGGTATTTCGGCTGCCGATCGATCTGCTACCGTCAAAACCCTGATCGATCCAAATACCAAACCAGAGGATATTGCTTATCCTGGACATATGTTCCCATTACGTGCCAGAAGAGGCGGTGTGCTTGTTCGAGCGGGACATACCGAAGCTTCCATCGATCTTACAAGGCTGGCGGG
>JABHWQ010000009.1 GCA_018657655.1 Chloroflexota bacterium
AGCCGCATCGATTGGCGGGCACCTGGCCCTGCAGCTTATACTTCTCCTGCTGGCAGGAGGCGGGGCATGGCTGAGGGCTTACGCGTTGCCCGTATTTTTTGTCTTTCCAGTGGCCTTTGCTGTCAATCGGATTGGCCAGCACTATAATATCAAGGAAGATGATCCGGCGGGCTGGACCACCTGGGTGCGCGGCCACTGGTTCTGGGATTTCCTGTTCCTGAACTCCAACTATCATCTGGAGCACCATTACTATCCCGGCATTCCGTTCTATAACCTTCCCGTACTGCAACGAATGCTGGAGCCGGTGTACCGCGCCCACAAGCTCGTGCCGCACTCGTATCCTGATCTTCTTTATGGTTATCTGGTGGATAACAGGGAGCCGCACCGCGACTGGGACTATGTCTAGCACCGGAGCCGGACCTGCTTGCCATCCGGAGGCTAAGTCTTTATTTTATGCGGAGAAAAGACCGCCCGATTCAGTGGGCGTAGAACTCTTCGAAGTAGTTACGGAGGGTTTTATTGCGAAGATATTCTTTTGTGCTGTCCGAGAGAGAGGTCATGTTCTGCTCGATAGCTGTGTTATCGGCCAAGCGCCCTCCAGTGATATTGAATCCCCGGATCAGTCCGAAAATTTTCGGCTCAAAATGAAGTGTGGAGTGGTATGAAAGTATGTTGAAAGGTATGTTGAGATCCAATTCGATATAGATAATCTCGCCGTTGATGTTCTGCACGGTTACCTGTTCCAGCTCCAGCGGGATTCCCAGGGTTTCAGCCTTATCGATAATTTTTGCTCTCAGCGCCTTTTGCGACTGTGCGGTGAAAAACATACGTGCCTGGTTATGGATGATATCATCCAGCAACCATTTTTTACTGTAAGGAACCCAGAAACTGACACCGAGATAAACGATGAGCAGCAAAATCAGGAGATACAGTTTGCGAAGGTAAGTATCCATGTTATTTCCAAGGGTTCACAATCTTAAACTACCGACTGACTAGTGGATGACTACTTGAAAAATTATCACATATCCGGCTCAAAAGCCAGCGCATTTAACAGGATGAGTTCAATGGCAGGCAAATGCCGTTTGACGATTTCAGCCTTTTTTTTGTTGCTATGCTCCCTGGTGAGCCTTTATGGTCAAGACGTCGGCAAGGACCTTCGGTTAACCGTGGCACGGGTAATCTACGAGGGTGGAGGTGACTGGTATTCCAATCCCAGCTCGCTGCCTAATCTGCTGGAGAAGATCAGGCGCTCAACCGGTCTTCCTGTAGAAAAAGAGGAAATTCAACTCAGCCTCAAAAGCCCGGAACTGTTTAACTACCCTTATCTCTACATCAACGGGCACGGAAATATCAGTTTTGATGAGCAGGAAGTGGTAAGGTTGCGTACTTTTCTGGACCAGGGTGGATTTCTGCATGCCGATGACAACTACGGGATGGACGAGAGCTTTAGGCGGGAGATGAAAAAGGTTTACCCGGATGCCGAATTTGTTGAACTTCCGTTCGAGTTCCCGATTTACCACAGTGTGTTTGAGTTCCCGGAAGGACTGCCGAAAGTGCACGAGCACGACGGTGGCCCGCCCCGTGGGCTTGGCTTGTTTTCCAAGGGGCGGCTGGTGGGGTTCTACAGCCTGAACACGGACCTGGGAGACGGTTGGGAGGATCAGCCGGTCCATGACGATCCCGACCAGGTTCGCATTCAGGCCCTACGGATGGGAGTTAATATTTTTGTTTATGCAATTGGCATGATTTGAAAAGGATATGATGAATAAGCGACAAGTAAATATAGACACGGCCAGTGCATCTCTTTTGCAGGCCATTTCCTACATTCGGCGCCACGCTGTCAGGGTAGCGTTGGGCGAGGCCGCCCTGTGGGCAGCGTTAACGTTCTGTGCCGCCGCCCTGGCAATGCTCTGCGCCGAGAAATTATTCTATCTGCCCGCAGCTTGGAAAATCGGAGTTCTGGTCCTTGCCTGTTCCTGCCTGCTGACTGTTGCAATCTGGCGTGTTACGAGGGTGTTTGTGCGGTTCGGCTCCCTGGCCGCTAGCGCACGCGAACTGGAAAAAGCTCATCCGTCGCTTAAAACAAGGTTGAGCGCCGCTTTGGAGTTCTGCTCTCTGAAGGAGGCAAGGTA
>JABHWQ010000080.1 GCA_018657655.1 Chloroflexota bacterium
CGAAGACAAATGGAAAATGGAAGAACTCAAGCCCGGCATCACCAACACTGTCAAAAGTGGTGCCTCTCTCGCCAGAAAGCTCTGGGGTCGCCGCAAGCAGTGGTAACAAACGCAGGCATAGCACAATCAAAATACAAGGGAGGAAATCATGGGTAAAGCTGATTTTGCCACTTATACAGCAAACATTAAAGTGATCGGTGCCGGCGGAGGTGGATGTAATGCCATTAACCGTATGATTCAAAAAGGAATCAAGGGCGTAGAATTTATCGCGGTGAACACCGACGTTCAAGATTTGGATGATTCACTAGCTCAAAAACGCATTCAAATAGGACCAAAAATCACCAGGGGACTTGGCGTTGGTGGAGATCCTCAGGTAGGCCGAAAAGCAGCCGATGAAAGTCGCGAGTTATTGGCCGCAGCAATCGCAGATACCGATATGTTGTTTATCACTTGTGGAATGGGTGGCGGCACAGGCACAGGCGCCTCCTCTGTAATCGCTGAGATCGGTAAAGAAGCCAAAGCACTCACTATCGGCATAGTCACCAAACCGTTTTCTTTTGAAGGATCGGTACGTACCGAAAAAGCCGAGAGCGGTGTAATTGATCTCGTCGAATATGTGGATACCTTGATCACCATTCCCAACGATCGATTACTCGGAATTTGCGATAACCGGGTAACGGTAGACGATGCCTTCCTACAGGCAGATGAAATACTATACAACGGCGTTCAATCGATCTCGGAGTTGATCACCATCCCCGGGCTGATCAACCTGGATTTTGCCGACGTGAAAACGATTATGAGTAATGCAGGCCAGTCTTGGATGGCAGTTGGCAGAGGAACCGGTGCAAATCGATCCACGGATGCTGCCAAGCAAGCGCTATCCAGCCCGCTACTCGATATCAATATCGAGGGAGCCACCGGCGTGCTACTCAACATCACCGGCGGCACTAACCTCGCTATCTCTGAGGTCCATGACGCTGCACAGATCATTAAGGGTGCTGTCGCTCCCGATGCAAACATAATCTTTGGTGTGGCACATGATCCCAGCATGAACGACGATGTAAGGCTCACCCTGGTAGCTACCGGATTTAACGGCTCACCTATAAAAGGTACAAACCAAGCGGAAATGATTCAGATGCTCACCGAGCTGAAGGAGGCAGCGAACGAAGAGAGATTGGATACACCTGCGTTCCTGCGGTATTCGCCTCGGCCCCGAAACACACAGGCGATCCATTTCCCGTCAAAGGTGAAAGTTAACTAAAACCATAACGGACTTATTGTAATAATTCCGGATAACCCACTTTTGTCAACTACTGACGGCAGTTGAGCCGTCAGTAGTGCAGCTTGAAAATATAAGAGGAATTGCAATGGTTTTCCGAGACACGAGTTTACCTCGTGCGAGGAGGGATTTTGCACACTGGGTTTGTTTAACCGGGCATCCCAGGAAAGCTCGGTCTTCCGGGGATGCTCAGGTTAACCTGGTGAAAGAATCGATAGGTACAAAACTGGAAAGCAAGGGGAGTTTCCCACGGGGAGATAAGACAATGGAAGAATTTTGTTTGGTACGATTTCATGTCAGGTGTTCCATACGCGCCCAAGGTAACCTGCGGCTAGTGATCATGACTGATGAAGAACTTAAGGAGCTTGCCCGAATTCTATCCTCTAAGCCTTCTAGGCCCGTCGAAGTTGTGCATAGAGAACTCAAAGCAATTGCAAAAGAGCAAAGAAGAACTGCCTTCAGGTGGATAGGGGCGCTAACCGCCAGACCATTCGGAGCTATATCGAAGAATTAGTTTTTAGAATGCTACCCGTGGAATAGATAGAAAAGCACTATTTGTGATTTGCGGCATCACAATATTTCCCTATGGGGAAGGGTAACGTGGGGTGTCTATCCGCCTAACCACCCTCGTGAGATCGCTTCATTCTCCATAATTTCCACTGCAGAATAGGGATCAACATCCCCACTCTCAACCTCCCCCCACAAAGCCATCAACCTGTCGCTTTCTCTCATCAGTCTGGAAAGCCTATTCCGGAGCCTCTGCTCAACTGCATGGATAAATTCGTCCTTCCTTTGCTGCTGTCTCTGGCGTGAAAGTTCCCCGCTGGATTTCAAATACTCCTGATGCTTGACAACCTCTTCATGAAGTTCCGTGATCCCGATAGTATTAGAGGCTTGCGTAGCTAATATCGGAGGTTGCCAGGGTTTGTTACCAGGGCTCAGCATCAACATCGTCTGAAGCTCTACCACCATTTTATCGGCACCCGGACGATCGGCTTTGTTGACCACAAAGATGTCCGCGATCTCCATAAGGCCCGCCTTCATCGTTTGAATAGTATCCCCCGCCTCAGGCACCAATATCACTATAGTAGTATCCACCGTTTCCATGATATCAAGTTCGGTCTGCCCCACTCCCACTGTCTCTACCAGAACGACATCTTTTCCAAAAGCATCCAGCAGTTTGATAACATTTCGAGCGGTCATAGGGAGACCGCCTCGACTTCCTCGACTGGCCATACTACGAATGAAAACCTCCTGGTCCAGGTAATGTTGCTGCATCCGGATGCGGTCACCCAACACCGCTCCCCCTGAGAAAGGGCTGGTAGGATCAACAGCGACTACTCCCACCGAAAGCCCTTTAGCTCTGATTTCTGCGGTTAACTTGTCAACAAGCGTGCTTTTACCAGCTCCGGGCGGCCCCGTAACACCCACAGAATAGGCATGCCCAAGATGCGGATAGACAGCCTTCATGATCTCGGGTACTTCGGGAGATTCCCGTTCAACCAGACTAATGAGGCGAGACAACGGCTGCTGTGCTCCCCCCAGCATTTTCTCTACCAGCTCCATCAATACACCTTCTTGCGTCTAACTGGTTCCATACTAGCCACGAGGACGACCATATATTAGCATACCCGTCCATACGGCGCAAAGGAATGGCACTGAAGAGAGGGGGGTTCTAGATCAAATCTTTGCTAATATTGTAGCCAAATATGGGGAAAGCATATACGGTTGATGCAGAACAAGAAAATCGTCCGTTCTAGCTATTTCTTTTCACCACAGATTTCCGCGAGTAAAATCCATGTGTTCAATAAAGTACTGATTAAAATCGAGCCGTGAAGATAGTTCAACGTGCTCCACAAAGCCGGCTATTTCATTGATCATCCTCCAGTAGTTCTTCGATAACAGAACCATGGTAGCCCCGGTACTGGCGGCATTACCTAAAGAGGTGACGATTCTAGGATCAGTTTCCGGTATAAGGCCAATCCGCATGGCGCTGAGCGGATTGATATAATTCCCGAGCGCACCGGCCAGATACACTCGATGTATATCACCGATCTCTATTCCCATATCATCCATAAGGGTTCGTATACCAGCCGCTATCGCACCTGTAGCGAGCTGCACTTCACGGACATCCCTCTGGGTCAGATACATCGGTTTGTTGTTATAACTCTCTTCCGCAGAGGCAACCAGAAAATCGTTAACTTCAGATCCATTGATCACTCTCGAACTCAGATCAAGGCCAATCCCTTCCCGATGAATACCAATCAGACCCTCATCATTGATAATACCAATGTGCAATAGAATAGCGACCAAATCGACTAATCCACTCCCGCATATACCTTTGGGCTTGATATTACCTACATCTCGGTAGTGAATATTTCCATCTTCAATATAGGCAGCTTCAATCGCTCCGGCTTTAGCAATCATACCCTGAGAGATCCTGGCGCCTTCCAAAGCCGGACCGGCAGCAGCAGAACACGTCAAGAATCTTTTGCGATTGCCCAGAAATATCTCAGCATTGGTGCCGAAATCCAGGCCCAGTATTATCTCTTCGTCCTGTTCAGCAGCACCTGAAGCGAGAATGACACTCAGCAAATCACCGCCAATATATCCGGATTTGACCGGCATTGTATAAAGCAAGGCTTCAGGATTCAGTCTGAGCCCAACATCCGCCGCTTTAACAACTAGGCCATCCGTCAACAGAGGGGAAAATGGAGCTTCCGCAATCCCATCAGGGGGCAGATTTAAAAAGATGTGCTGCATGGTCGTATTACCCGCAGCAACCGAAATAAATATATCTTCCTGTTCGAGCCCACCTACTTCCAAAAGGCGTTTGGTAATGCGATTTACATCATCAACCAGAAGATTGTGCAAATAGTCGAGTCCGTTGGCATGCTCTTTGATAAACTGGAGACGACTGACCACATTTGTGCCATATCTGCGTTGGCTGTTGAGACGGGAAATGACGGCAACTTCACCGCCGTCATTCAGCCTTATGAGCTTGCCCACCAGCGTGCTGGTGCCTAAATCAAATACCAATCCGTAACCACTCCCCACTCTCTCCCATTCTTGCCAGCCAATCAAACAATTGTTGTGAATCACCGCAGCGCCCTGCAACCGAGTATCCTTCAACCTGGTAGGAAGAGTGCGAAGGCAATGAAGTGAAGCCTGCAATCCCTGATAGTCAGTTCCTATTGCGTGCTTTATCTGGCCCAACTCTGAAAGGCCATCTGCCCTGTTACTGGGCAACAGAGCCACAAACGGCTGGTCAATGAGCGGTTCCAAGGGGAACGTCGGAAAAAGCGGGAGATGGCCGGTTTTGAGGATTTGATGGTATTCCAAATCGGGATGTGACTCTCCAATATACACCACCATGTCTTTGTTGACATGAGTCCAACA
>JABHWQ010000237.1 GCA_018657655.1 Chloroflexota bacterium
CGATGATTTTGAAAGGTTGGTAAAGCCAAAGGTAGTAAGATTCTCATTGACCAAAGTTCCTGCCTAGAAACCAACAAAGACAGTCGCAACATTAGAAGGCACTCGGTACAGCTCGTCGAAGAAGGGAGGAATGATGACATATTTGCCAGAAGTATACCGGGGATTCATGCAGCAATTCCCAGAAGTGGCTGAGTCCTATGAGGACCTGGCTGATAACTGCCACAATTGGGGACCGCTGGATGAGAAGACACGACGATTGGTGAAGTTGGGAATTGCAGTCGGTCTGAGCTCAGAAGGAGCAGTTAGATCTCACACCAGGCGAGCATTGGAGGAAGAAATATCCCCTATTGAGATTCGGCACGCAGTACTGATGGCCCTTACCACCGCAGGATTTCCCGCAATGATTGCAGCTATCAAGTGGATAGAGGAAGTTATCGGTAAACATCAGCAATAGGTGATTAAAGCTAATAAAGGAGGACAGAAAGATGAGAACTTACTTTTTATTCACGGCTATCGGACCTCTGGTAATCCTAAGCTCATACGATTCTGTTACAAATCCAGAGCTCTTGAAAAGGCTCGATTCCAAGGGGATTAACAAGTTCATCGCTTGCGAAGTGCCCACAGAGCTGGCCAAAGCCAGATATGGTACACATTTCCACATCGTTTGCCAGGATCTCTATGAGAGTGACGACCTCAGGGTGCTGGACTACAATGGACACCGAGCATTCCATACTTTCGCCTTCTCCGAGCTGGGAGCGCCTGTCTATTACCAGCCAGAGGAATCAATCATTAACTCTTCGCCGTCATAGAAGTAAAAGATGAATTAGGAGGGTCATCCTGCAATATGTAATTGCTGAAAAGAATCCTGCCGAGATTCACACACTAGTAATACTGGATTCACACTGAAAGAGGGCCGCTTTTTCAGCGGCCCTCCCTATTAACACTATATCAACCCAGCTCTTTCTCGGGTTTCTTCCCGAAGAGGACTTATCCCGTGGTACACCGGATCAGCCTCAAGACTCAAACATGAGCCAGGTTGAAAGTCCAATCGCCCTACCTACAAGGCAGGGCTTCGTATATCCACTTGCCATACTCCATACCACTTGAGAAGTGTCATTATGAATCACCTCCCCGTCTAAGTACTTTGCCATTAAGACGAACTTCACACTATCAAAGTTCCCAAAAAACCAGCAAAATAAACACTTTTCTACGAAGATTATGAATAGTTGTCAAATCAAGGTCAACTGGAATGGCCTTGATTTGCAAAGTTGTGATGTCGGGGAATTAGCACATTTAGGAAATAGTCTTTATCAACAATACTATCATCGCCAAAAAGTGTTGACAATAAACAAGCCAGATAGTAAACTAATAGCTCTCATAGGATAAAATCAATTGGCAGAGAGAGAAACAGCCAAAGTATAAACATGGTGCAATACTGAAAGGCGAAGGACAAACCACTCTACATTACAAAATCACAACCAAGGTGATGATAAATGAACCAACCAACCATCCTCGTTGTAGATGATGATCCAATCGTCCTGAAATTCGTCAGCGCTAATCTGAGGGCACGTGATTTCCAAGTAATCACCGCCGAGGACGGAGAAGCTGCCCTCAAGATCATTGAACAGAAGTTACCAGACTTGATAATTGTGGATACTGTTATGCCCAGGATGGACGGTATCGAAATGTGTCAACGGGTTCGAGAGTGGTCCCAGGTGCCAATAGTAATGCTCTCTGCAAAAGGCGAATTGCAGGACACAGTGAATGCCCTGAACCTCGGAGTGGATGACTATGTTACCAAGCCATTTAGTGTGGACGAATTAATGGCACGCGTACAGGCAGTACTGCGCCGTAAATCAGGAATCAGTACATCAGATACGTCCATACTTGTTAACGATGACTTAACAGTCAACTTCGCTGAAAGGCGAGTAACCGTTAAGGATAAGGAAATCAATTTAACCCCCACCGAATACCATTTACTAAGGGAATTGGGGCAAAACGCAGGACAAGTACTCACTCACCCGACGTTGCTATCACGGATTTGGGGAGCTGAATACGGGAACGAACGGGAGTACTTGCGAGTCTATATAGGCCGCCTGCGAAACAAAATTGAAACTGATCCCCAAAACCCAAAACACATTCACACCAGAGCCGGAGTGGGTTACTGCCTCCAGAAACTGGGGCCCAAGAAAGTATAGAGCGCTTCGGACAGTTCACTTAATGCACTCCTATGGCGACCAAAGAACCGGATGCCAAATGGGGCCAGGCTCTCTCCTGAATATGTCTTCCTCATCGGCACGGATTTCGTACGAAGCAAGATCATCGTTGGAAGTTCGTTTGGGTTCAGTGGAACTAAGCGAACTTCCATCAAGGATCATCGAAAACGACTCTGCGGTATTGTATACAGCTCGCGAATCGAAAAGCTCGGGGCCTACGGCTGTGACTGTATCTTATATGATTTCGAACATCAAATAGACTTGCTGCATCGATAAATAGCCAGCCCCTGATTGAATAATCTCTTCGGCTTGATCAGGACGATATTCGTACAGGATGCTTTTGGTTAGGTCAAGGATTTCTCCTTCATCATTCCACCACTGGACAGGTCTTACAACCAACATTCCATCAATCTCATCCCACAACCCTGCATCATCAATGGAATTTAGAGCACCGATATGCCAATCAGTACCAATGAATTTAGCCGTATAGCCCGCATCTCGATACTGTTTCACAAACCGGTTCATGGGAGCAGGGGGCAACACAAAATCGCAGTCTTTTAAAGCCTCTACTTCTGTTCCCCACATGAATTTGGGTTCAACCAGATATCCGCCCACAAACTCAAATCTTTCAGGATATGTTTCGCAGTATTCTAGCGCCGCGGCTAAAACCCCTTCGGAATACAGACCTATCCAGAAAGTTCCCCCCTATCTTAGCTGGTCTGTCTCTAGGGAAGTCCTCATCAATCTCGAAAATCCATTCAAGCCCAGTATAGGCATGAGCCTTGCCCAGTGTATTGCCTACGCCAAACACCCATCCGGGAGTATCGAGAGCCTCATCAGCCAGGGACACTGTGAACACCACCATTTCATCCGCTTGAGCACGGTTCTTCAGCGCCACTGTAGTAGATGGCACGGGAGTGAATATAAAGCCTGCTCCGTTTTCTATTAGCCACTCGTAACCGGGTATATCCAGCGACGGATCAAATTGACCATCGTAGGTGAGCACTTCAAATCTGACTCCGGGAACAAGATTATGCTCATTATAGTATCGAGTCAAATCTTCCAAAGCCATTGTAAAAACATTCATTGTGAATGATCACGCCCCTGCCATATCCGAGTGATTACCAATGATTATCACTCTGGGTTCCGTTACATCTGTGGGAGCGGGGTTGACCGTGGGCACAATACCAGATGTTGCGATGTCTGAAGGTATCGGAGAAAGAGTGTTCCCCGGAGTTGGGGACAATGGCGACTCCTCATCATTCCCGCCACAACCTAAAACGCCAAAGACTAAGAGAGAACGCGAGTAATGGAACTATTGCGATAATCAGTTTATTGATACTGCCCCCCCCCGACCGGTCTCCATGCACTTGAAATGTCCTTACTGAATTCGATAGAATTTTATATACTGAATAGTCACGAGGACAGAAATGGAAGTCTTGCATTGATACCTAACATGAGAGAAGATATAGAAAAGCAAAAAGCGAGGAATATTAGAGTGAGGACTACAAACATCGAGGCAAGAGACCTATCAGAGGCTTTTTTCAAGTCTTGCAGAGGGATACTCTCTGAAGGATATGAGTACGTCATAGATAAGGGCAGTTTCGAGGGAACCAAGCGAAAAGAACTTGACTTTGTCAGTATTCACATATTACATCCCGGGATGAGACCACTTGCTCCGGACGTTCCTCAAGGTGTTCCGGCTCCTTCCAACCAGGATTATATCGAGGAGTATATGGCCTACCTGATGACTGATACCAAACAACCTCACGAGTTATACACTTACGGAGAAGACCTTGCTCCTCAAATAGATACGGTCATCGAACGTTACAAACTGGATGGTCCGGAGTGCAATCAGCTCTGCATGTCGGTTGGCAATCGCAATTCAATAAATCTTGAGCATTCCCAGTGTCTAAGGCTGGTCGATACTCGGATAAGGTATGGTAAATTGCATTTCATTATATATTTCCGTAGCTGGGACCTTTGGGCCGGATTCCCAACGAACCTGGGAGGACTTCAATTACTCAAAGAATACATGGCCAAGGAAATCGGCGTTGAAGATGGCGAAATGATCTGCCTGAGCAAAGGGCTTCATCTCTATGAATATGCCTGGGAATTCGCCGGGATAGTGGGAGGGTTGGTCTAGAACAGCCTATCTTTGCGCCAGGGGAAGAAATCTCAGGAGGTCTCTGGAGAGGCAATGGATTATACTTGGCACGGATTGCCCTGCAGCATAATAACCAAATCCTCTTTCAAGCAAGGGATTAAACGCAATGTTTTGATTGAAATGAAAGATGGGAGTCAAACTGTTGTTCCCTGGAGAGCAATTCGTAGAGCGACCAGGCAAAGGACATGCAAGAATAAGCCAGGGCCCCTAGCGAAGCTGATACTTCCCTGATATCCCCCCCCCCGCTAACACTTCGTGCCTAGATCCGAGTTCTATGGCTCGTAGTGTGCGTCGTCAGCAAAAGTGGGGCAAACTGGCCCAATAGTTAGAGGAAGTTTTCAGGGCGCACGTCTCGTCTTCTGATGGTGCTATTGAAGCGCTTTCTTTTCTCAAGAGTCTTGGCCTTCACCTCCCATCTGCGTTGCAGTATTTCTGAGTGATGGCATGAATATACGTCAAGCGGAGGCCTTTGCGTGTTTTCAGCATCCGGCAAGTTAGAAATAATCAGCTGTAGTGGCGTCCCCGGTTCCACAGGCTGCACCGGATCCGGCACATTTGGATCAGCCTGTAAATCACTATCAACTATATTTTGTGCGCTCTTTGGCCTCCCCAGTTCCGTTACCACATTCGTATTCTATGGTGAAAAGGCAAGGTCTTCAATATCACTGCTTCTTAATGTTGTGCGGCGCTACTCCAATCCAAAATAGCTCCCCTCATCAGTGATTGCTATTCCCACACTATCGGGGAAAGGCAGTCTATCATTTGTGGGATAGTCCCCTTGTACATAAATTCTCCACTCCCCCTCTCTCGGAAGTCTAATGGAGGCCGAGAAATTCACCGGTTCGTCAGCTTTCAGTTTGCCTTTCCATTCCAGGTCTCCGTTCATAAGGAGGTCTTCGCCCGGTATCCACGCCATATCCGTCCGACTCCGAAAGCGGATGTCACAGGAAAAGTCGGGCGCATCATAAAGGGAACTGATACGGCAGCTTAAGATGGCTTCCTCTCCTACACCGGGCGCTTGGGAGATAATGCCTCAAAGACTCAGATTTGGACAGCATTGATTGCTGTGCTGATTCTCAAATCTCTCCAGTTCCGCTCCAAATACAATTTGCCACTATGCCGTCTCGTGGCTCTGCTTCGCCTGAACCTGTTTTCCTACCGAAATCTTTGGGATTGGCTCAATGATCCCTTCGAAACTCCTCCCAAACTGCCTGACCCCCAGCTCAGGATGGTATTTTAGACAGCATCCGTTATTTCAATCTACCAACACTTTTAAAGGGAGGGGTGGAAAACGAAAATCTTACAAGGAGCTATTTCTCAAATACGAAAAACCCATCCAAAATCAAGTTTTCAATTTATCTTGGACAGCAATGAATTGACACCCCAATCTTATGCCTTCAGCCCTGCCAATATTCCCGGCAAATGAGTCCAACCAATCTAGCTTCAATCCGTACGTAGCCGAATTGACAGTTGTTCAGCTCTCATGCTAGAATATAGAACCCTAATGGCACAGATAAATGTGGCCTGATGGGAACAACTGAAAATTGATCGCACGATAAGGGCAAACCCGCCGAAAGGCGGCGACGCAAAACTACGGGTCTACAGCCATATGAGCCAAGACAGCCGGGTTGCCGTGTATGACTGTGACTTGTAAAAGCCCTTGGGTTGCCCAGCCCGAGGGCTTTTTATGTGTTGAAAATAAGTCTGCAATGAAGAAGATTTGACTCCATGAGAGACGAAAAGAAAACGAAGCCACAACTCATAGATGAACTCTCAGAAATGCGCCGAAAGGTTGATTCGCTTGAAAGTGCGGGGGTATACCGTAAGCAGGCTGAAGAATTGTCACGTGGGAGTAAATCTAAATATCAACTGCTGGTTGACAACCTCGCGCAACCACTGACGGTATATGATTCCGATGGCCTCATCATCTACCTGAATGGTACAGCTGCCGGTAATTTCGGTATTGAACGTGAACAGGCTATTGGCAAATATCTGCATGACTTTTTTCCTCTAGATTTCGCCGATACCTATGTTGC
>JABHWQ010000348.1 GCA_018657655.1 Chloroflexota bacterium
CTCTGACATGCCGGGTCGGAGACATTGTCTATCCCAGTATCACGTAAATAACGGTTGTACCCGGAGGCATATCCACGGAACAGAGCGTCCAACTCGGCTGGAAGCTCCTGATCTGCTATTCCTCGGTCGATCATCAGTTGATAAAAGAAATCACTATTCACGTTTTTATCATCTTCACCAGGCCCGAAATACCGTGAGAGTTGCGCCCGGTACTTTACGACGGTTTCCGCCAGCAAACAGATATTGTCCTCAGCCGCAGCGTATCCGGTGCCGAAACCCAAACTGGCGAAGTCTTCCGCCTTAATGTGAGGGATTCCTCCCTCCGTCCGTCTTATTTCAACATCGTAGACAGGTTCGCCTGTGAAGGTTGGTGTCGGTGCCTCTGTTAGGGTAGGTGTTGGCGATGGAGAAGGTGTTCCGTCATCACCGCAGGCTACCAGCAGAGGCAAGGACAACAACAAACTCGCTGACAGAATGACTATGAGTTTGTGTGACATTTTCATGGGTTTTCCCTCCTTCTATTCCCCTTCTTCCTTACGACTCCTGATGCAGTCCTAGTTCAACTTTTTAAAAACCGTCTGGCCGCCAACGATAGTTTCCAACACTTCGATATCATCGATAGTCATGGGATCAACGGTCAACGGGTTGTTGGAAAGAATAACCAGGCCAGCGAGTTTGCCGGCGTTTCATTGCACTTTTCCCTCTATTAATTGAGAGTGTAGTTGGCCAGGGTGCACCTGGAATTGGTGTGTCTGTTAGCATGTCGTAGTCTATGTCGCATACGACAATATCTACTTGTTGGGTTGGATTATACACTGATGCCGATACCGAGTCAATAAGGTAACAGATGACGATACCAATCGTTTGAGAGCTCTCGTTTACGGCCGGAGCTTGATATAGCCGGATAGCGTGTGTCACAATAATACAGCAGGTAGCTAATATGAGTCCCGCAGAAGAACCACAATACGAACTTAGCCAGGATGAGGAAGCCGAGCTCTGGGCGCTTTTAAGCCAAGTCAGAAAAGAACTTCTCACGGCAAGTGACAGAGAACTCAGGCCTCTTGGAGTTTCAACCGTTCAACTTGGAATTCTGCACGCTCTAAAGACTGCATACGAAGCTGGCGTATCACCAAGCCTTAGCGATCTCTCACGCTGGGTCATTCGCCAACATAACACCGTCTCCGTCATTCTAGATGGCATGGAGAAACGGGGACTTGTTCAACTGGATCGCACCTCACAACCTAAACGAACGGTACGAATAAGCATCACTGAAAAAGGTCAGGATATCTACAATCAGCATATGCATAACAGGAAGAATATCCCACAAATACTCGGAAGCCTATCCCCCGGAAGAGCGCAACCAACTGAGAACACTGCTCAGGAAACTGGATCAGAAGTCACGAGATATTCTATTCAAATCGCCATTCTGATGAGAAGCGGCTCAACGCCTCTTTTTGCTTCATTCCCCATCATGTATTCACCTTTGGTGATTATCGTATAACAGCTCGTTGAATAACAAAACTCTGTTTTTCGCACTCACACTCAAGTTCGGTGCAGACTTGACAAATGACTGAACGAGTGTATACTGACATCACTCTATATAATATATAGAAACCTCAGTTGTCTGGCCAACACCGGCCCAATTCAATTTTGGGCAGACCGCTAACAAAACACCAAATCCAGGTGCAACTAGCTTCAAGGGGTGGAGGGATGAAGGTCAGGAATAAGACTAAACCGGAACTCCTGAACGAATTGACCCGGATGCGCCAACGTCATGATGTGTTACTGCCAACTGAAGCTACCCGTAAGCGGGCCAAAGACGCTCTCCGGAACAGCGAGGAGAAATACAAATCGATAACGGAAACCGCTTTAGAGGGCATATATCAGGTTGATTCCGCAGGAAACTTCATCTTCGTGAATGACCCATATACAAGAATTGTAGGTTATCAGAAAGATGAGCTTATAGGCAAGCACTACACCATCATTATCCCCGAAGAAAGTATCGCAGGGGCTGCAGAAATCACCAGAAAGACTGCCGGCGGTAAACCTCAGAAAGGTGAGTTTTCCCTCAGGCACAAACTGGGACACAAGGTCCCGGTCTATTTCAGCATGGTACAACTAATACTAAAAGACCATGAACCTGGTTTTACCGGCATCATCCACGATATCACCGAAAGCAAGCAAACGGAAGAGCAACTCTCGATTTTCCGGAAGTTCGCCGAGAATTCCGCGCAAGCTATTGGTATGGGGGACATCGAGGGCAACATCACTTATGCTAATCCAACGCTGGCCCGCATTCTTGGATTCGACAGACCGGAAGATGCTCTGGGAACAAACGTTCGCAAATACTATACAGATAAAGACCTTCTAAAACTGGAAAACAAAATCCTGCCAACTGTTGTGAAAAAGGGTTATCAGACAGTAGAGCTGCCTCTCCTTTCAATCGATGGCAAGTTAACTCCAGTAATCCAGAGCATCTTTCTCCTGCGTGATGAACGGGGCGAGCCTCCTTATCTGGCAAACATCATCACCGATATTACAGACCGAAAACTGGCGGAAGAAGAACTCGAAAAACACCGCGATCGACTTGAGGAACTCGTTGCTGAACGCACCTCTGACCTGCAGAAGGCTAATGACAATCTCCAGCAGGAGATCGCTGAGCGAAGACAGGCGGAGGAAGCGCTTCGGCAATCCGAGGAAAAATTCTCGAAAGCATTTCGCGCCAGCCCAGATAGCATGGCGGTTTCACGAGCTAAAGATGGTTTATACATAGAGGTCAATGACGCTTTCTTACGAAACCTCGGCTATACACTGGATGAGGTTATTGGTCATTCATCAGTTGACCTAGGCATATGGGCAAATCCAGACGATCGTACCAGGATGGTTGATATGCTTCACGACTATGGCAGAATACACTCAATGGAAATGGAATATCGATCAAAGCCTGGGACAATAAATACCGGTCTTTTCTCGGCTGAACTAGTTGACGTGGGCGGTGAGCAATGCATTCTCTCCATGGTCACCGACATCACCGAACGCAAACAGGCAGAGAAGGCTTTGACTGAATCAGAGGAGAGGTATCGTCGCCTGTTCGAGACCATGGTACAGGGCATAGTTTATCAGGATGCCAACGGGAATATAATTAGTGCGAATCCTGCAGCCGAGCGTATCCTGGGTTTAACAATTGATCATATGACAGGTCGAACTTCTATTGATCCGCTCTGGCAGGCAATCCACGAAGATGGATCAAACTTTCCTGCCCAAATCGATGCTACCGCGGTTAGAGACGATAAAGGCAACTTCATGTACCGTGTTGTGAACTTGCAGGATATTAC
>JABHWQ010000059.1 GCA_018657655.1 Chloroflexota bacterium
AGTCTATCACCGGAAAAGGCATCCGAGTCCAAGTTGATGGGAAAGAGGTTTTGGTAGGTAATCGTCGTTTGTTAGATGACGCCGGGATCGCAACGGACATTTTGGAAAAACATGCAGAAAGGTTATCTCAGGAAGGTAAGACTGCTATGTTCACCGCTATTGATGGTAAACCGGCGGGACTCGTGGCTGTGGCTGATACCTTAAAAGAGGACTCGATTACCTCGATTGCCAAACTAAGAAGTCTGGGTATCGAGGTGGTGATGTTGACCGGGGATAATCGCCGCACTGCTGAGGCCATCGCCCGGCAGGTAGGCATTGATAGGGTGCTAGCCGAAGTCTTGCCTCAGGATAAGACTCTGGAAATCAAGCGTCTCCAAGGCGAGGATAAGCTTGTGGGTATGGTGGGTGATGGCATCAACGATGCGCCCGCCCTGGCCCAAGCCGACGTGGGCATTGCTATTGGCACGGGCACCGATGTGGCCATCGAAGCCTCGGACATCACGCTTATCTCTGGCGAATTGAAAGGAGTGGTAACAGCCATTTCACTCAGTCGCTCGACGATGAAGAACATTCGCCAAAACCTGGTGGGAGCATTTTTCTACAATACGCTGGGGATTCCGATTGCTGCCGGTATTCTTTATCCGCCATTTGGGATTCTCCTTAGCCCCATGATTGCAGCAGGGGCTATGGCACTTAGCTCGGTGTCCGTCGTTTCAAACGCAAACAGGTTGCGTAGTTACAAATCAATCGAACTGGTAGCGCCCCCTGAAACGTTGATGACACCAGTAGAACCAAAGGTGGAAGTAAGGGAGCACGAATCACCAAAGGAGGAAAAGATGGCTACTGTGAAAGACGTGGTCTGCGGGATGGACATAGATCCGGAAACCGCAGCTGCAAAAGAGGAATACAAAGGACAGACCTACCACTTCTGTTCAACGATGTGTCAGGTCAAGTTCAAGGAAGATCCAGAGAAGTATGCAGATTGATATACCGGCGATTATTGGTGCAACCTAGTCATGTAGTTTGTCTATCATCTCATAGTATTCGTCGAGCGCTGCCTCAGCTTTTATGAAATGCTCAAGCAAATTCTCTTCTGATTGGAGTTGCATGGAGGCGCGGAAGCCGTCAATCATGTGATCCATGTATTTAACCAGCTTAGCATGTGCTCTTGTTGCACACGTGGGTGGGGGATAGTAGGCAACCTCACTGTGAATCTCCTCCAGGTTAGAGATTGGCTCTTCAAGGAGTTCTTGGGGTGTCTGCCGCGCAATTTCAACTATGGCATCCCAGCGCTTCAATGCGGCATCAACTCGCTCAGTGTGTTTGTCCAAATTGCATGTAGAACCTCCACACTGTAGTGACAGCGCAACAGCAAGACCGCAGATTGCAAGAGCTATACTTCTCATTTCTGACTTCTCGCATCATATCATAGCCCGCAGTTTTTTATTTTGCAAATTATTGCGCAGTACTACTGAAACAGATGACCTCAAGGCGATAGTTTCCTATCGGAAATGAAGTCTTTTTGGGTGGCAGACCATCCTTTCTTATCGCCTGATCGAATGTGATATACTGCTCTCCATTTCGGAGCCTAATGCTATGATATAGCGCTGAAATACCCCAATGTCATCATTGGAATCCGTGTTCAGTTATTTTTGAGAAAATCGTTTTCAACTCCGGTGCTGGCATGATACAGAGAGTTCGATATGTGTCAATGAAGGGACGCCATTAGTTAATTGCGTTTTCCTCATTTACCCCTCCATATTTTGGTTTTCGCTATCATCATATCATTTACGTAGTTATTGCTTATGCCATAGCCGGGAATTATAATAAGTGAGCACGTTTCATGATCCGGATCTGAGGAGGAGAATCTTGCCAGTATGTACTAAGTGCGGAACTGAAATCGATGAAGGCACAGACTTTTGTGGAATATGCGGGATGTTGATTATGAATAAAAATGAGAATGTTAATGGATACTCGCGTACTATAGATGATTTGACCGATCAACTAGTCGCGGGTTCTTTTGCCATGATTTCGGGGCGTGGATTTGACGAATTAAGTAGCATCGTTAAAGACCAAGTCAGCATTAAAATAAATATTGTTGCTATCGAGAATATGCTGTTTTTTCACCATATTATCGATAGATATGCAGCCATTCTTTTTGATACTGATAAGTATTCAAGGATAATGAAGGATATTGAACCGATTCTGGTTAGCAAATTTGCAAGAGCTGGATCTGTACCTGAGGATAATTTAGGCAATTTTTGCGATATGTATCTAAAGAATCTCGGGCAGCGTAATACAGAGTACAGTAGGTTTGAATTTGAAACAGTCATAAGTGCGGAAATCAGCAGTGGTAAAGAAGGTATTCTGCTAGATGCCGAGGAACGTAAGAAGGATTTCGCTACAATATTCCTTTCGGATAGCGATGTGGAGGCATCTAAAAATGAGGGATTTGAAAGCCTCCAAAACTTCTTGCTTTGGCAATATTCTAATAAAATTGCTCAGTTGATGAACGAGGCAGGTTCATCCAAAGTGATTGCGTATGTGCATCGGTATGCTATAGCGTTTCTATTCTTTACCATTAATCCCCTGGTTACAATCCAGAATATTGAGAGGCTGCTTAGCGAGAATGGTGAGCGGTGACATAGACACTATTAACCGAACGATTTTTGCCAAAACATAACCAAGTTTTTACTGTTGTCCTTATAATCTTTGTTTCTTATAGAATTGTGAATTCGAAAAATAGGTAACATGATTAGCCTATTGGGCATTGCGAAACGAGGACTCATGTAACAAGTTGCGGATTTCGTCGATAGCAGCGTATAATGTGGAAAAACTCAGTTAGTGTAGGATTTGCGTGGTAACTGAATGAAGCAACAATCAGCCTGGGTGAGAAAGTCAAAGAACATTGGTGTACAAGAATACCCACTAACACATAAGTGGAACCTGCCGACGGATTCTATAGAGAAAATGCTGGGAGCTATCTCGGGCGCGATTGAGGATACCGGGTATCGCTTGCGAAGAAATCCTTCTAAATCGAAGATGTCTAAACCTCTGGAAACAGCTATAATTCCAACCGAGATCGTTGGATACAAGCGAATC
>JABHWQ010000315.1 GCA_018657655.1 Chloroflexota bacterium
GATGTTTATCCTGCTGCCGTGGGGCTCGGGCTCGTTGGAAAAATCCGATTCCGGGTCGCCCGCGTCCATTGCCGGAGAAAACGGAGTGAGATGGTAATCCCCTGAATCGGGATTGACGAACTGTGGATTGACGCTGAGGTCGGTGGCTCCCGATGAAATTATCTTATAATTCAATCCATTATTCCAGAGAATGTTATAAGCTGAAACTGTATTCATGTTCTCACTCAATATACCAATGGCGTTATCTGAAATAATGTTGTTTTTCAATACCGGTGTACCCCCACTTGTCACATAAATGCCCGCCCCTAAAGCATCTTCCTCAGAACGAGAAGGATCATAATCATCCTGATGGAAGAGAATAGTATTGTTCTCTAAAACCGGCGATGAATCCAGCAGGCGAATACCGCCATTAAAGCTGTTGGTGATTACATTGTTCCTGATAATTGTATTGTTTGTGCTGCTGTTGAAGTAATTCAGTTCTATTCCTTGCCGTCCAACACTATCGATTAGGTTATTCGTTATTTCCAGAGATGGATCCTGAGAAGGATGTGATTCACCCTTTATTCCAACGCGCGCTATGTTTCTGATTATGTTGTTCCTGGTAACCGCAGTGCATCCCTCACTAATCGAGAGAATTAAACCATATTGAGCATCACTGATACTGCAATATTCTATTATTATATTTCTGCTGTACACCCCTACTCCACCCCAGCAATTTCCTCCGCAAATATGGTCTACAACAGATCTGTAGGATGTTGCATTTTGACGCAGTTCATAGTGGGGTCGGAGGTGAATGATATCCGTTTCTATCCCTCTGATACTTATATCCGGTATATTGGTAAAAAATTTTGTACCCTTGGCAAACTCGATGACCGTACCTGGCTCAATTGTAAAAGACGGGGCAGAGCGACCTCCGATATATAACGTTCCCGTCCGATGATATTGCCCACCTGGCGGTATGAAGTATGTTTGATAATAGCCAGCTGCGTAAACAGATTCACAGGCATAGTACGGGGAATATTCCCGGGGAAGGACGCCACCGATTAAGCCGCCGATTACAGAGTATTCCGGCACCGAAGCTCCTTCCATGCTTACCTGGGTCAGGCCGTAATCCCGGCCCTGGTAACCTGCCTGTGTGAAACTGTATGTGGCGCCGTCGTGCTCAACCGAAAAATCAATTATCACGGAGGTGTTGCCGTCCTCGTCGATATCGACAACATTGAGAAAGAATTTGCTATTGTCATCGGGGGGAAGGAAAGCGGAGAACTCGGTAAGATCCACATATATATCCAATCCGGTGTGATCTCCTCCGTGGTAGCTGAAAAAATAAGACGACTCGGTCTCTTCATTAACGTCATAGGCGTAAATACTGCAGAAAAGATCACCGCTGTGGGGATGGTCCAGGGTTACCCTGGCATACGAGCTGGGAGTATAATCAGTCCTGTCCACCAGAAAAAATGTGTCCATGTATCTATCTCTGATGTCATAAGACAGCCAGGCAAAACCATTATCGCCCCAATCGGTTCCCATTGAATTGACTACTTTAAAAGCACCAGCATCCCCTTTGGTATCGTCATAGCCCACTACTACAACAGCTTCATAAGAGTTGTAAACATATGTGTCCGCATCACCATTAAGTTCCCTATCCAAGCTATCAAGATCATATGTCCGGATTCCATCACGCACCTCAAACGTATTAAATTGGATGACCATCGGAATTATTTCACCCGCTGCCAGTAACTCCTTCACTGTTTCAATGATGTGAGCTACTCCCGCTGAGTCTTGATCATAGTATTCTTCATAATAATCGGCCCGGTACTTGAGGGCGGACTTATATACTTCTGCCGGGGGCAGGCTTGTGCTGCCAAATTCTTCCAGGGGCATCTCTTCCAGAGTGGCGCAGCCATGCCTGGTGATAAAATCCAGCGCAGATCTAATCTGCCACCACATATTCTGCAGGCCTTTAATCCTGTGATTGTAGATAAATGCCGGGCTGAACTGGTGCTCTGGCAGGGATACATCCCAGCCGTGCTCTTTACCCTCCTGGTAAGTCTTGAGGTAATAAGCCAGTGCCCAGGCGATAGAGCCATTATTATTAGAATATCCTGCCTCTAGTTCATCTTCAATCGGAGCTCCGCGGTCACTCACCGGAGGCAGGCCATCGGAGTTATCCACGGCTTCAGGCAGGGTGGCGGCCAGCCTGGAAGAAGTACGAGGGACATACTGAGGAGCAAATCCAGATAATTGGTCCGCCCCCCCTGGCATCCCCATGCGGTAATCCGGAGGTTCCTGAGCTAGTATTTTTGTGGAAGAGACTGAAAGAAGAACAACTACCAGAATAATCCGAACTGTTGCGCTAAAGAACTCGGTACCCATTTACGCCTCGCAAATATAAGTATTAGCTGGCGTGGCTGTCCTCGGGCCGTAATCCTGAGAGCTATTGTCTGCTGTTAGATATGAACCTGGTCGGTATACTCTGCTTGCGGGTCTTTATTATATTTCGCAACGATAATAGCTTTATGCAAGAATTTTGTCAAATAATTTGCGAGATTTTTTCAAATAGGATTATCCACATCCCTGTGATTAGATCCATGTAACCGCATACTATCGGATTCAATCTGCAAGATCCGCTTTCTCAATTGTCTACGAAGATTGCTGAAGAATTAATACCAATGTATATGCACAGCAGAGATCGCTAAGGAGACTTAAGGATACGCGTTTCTACGCGTATTTCCATTAAACAGGAAGCACAGATGACAGGGAATTTGTCTTGTATGTTGTCAGAACAAGTTGGACAGCTAACGTTCAAAATCAATGTGAACCTCTCAGTATTATAAATCGTTTTACGCTCTCCTTTCCCGAGATTAAATGCCTTCCTCGCCTTCAGAGTATTCCGTATAATTATATCCCTCAATGACAGGCATTGACCTCCGCCCCTTGAAAAAACCAGCAGAAGACTGGTTATTGCAGTAGCAGGTAGTTATCCATACCCTACCACAAGATCAATCCCTATATCCTGATTCTCTTGGCTATAACTGGGGGGAATCATTGTAATATTCCCCCTACTTACTATGGTCAATAGCTTTGAAGTTCGATCATTACTCTCAGCGGGGTAATCAGTTGCGACAGAATATTAAACAAATGGCGGCGGCACTACAACGAAGACAGGCCGCATAGCTCTTTGGGGAACCAGAGCCCATCAGATTTTGCGGCTCACAGTACTCCTGCTCCGGTCGCTTCGTTCCCTGCGCAGAAGTACTGTGAAGAACTTGCCGCTGTACCATAACCGTAGCAATATAGAAGACCCAGATATACCCGAAATTCTCACTCATAGGTGTCCAGAAATGGAGAGCAGACCACCACTAAAGCGGGGTAGGTTCAAGACACACAAAATTGCAGGCACGATTCCTTGCAATAATTTTGATCTTGATATTTTGCCCATGTTACATAAACATTACAACTCTGCCGGATTGATGAATATGTACTGCTTGAAGGATATTAATAATTTAATTGCAATCTAAATGAACAGGAGAAACGGAATGCTTAGGAGTTTTATTATTATTGCTTTGCTTATGATCATTTTTTCCTACAATGCCAAGGCCATGGACTTGATAACCAATGTCGACAACCGTTCCACGGTTTCTCTTAATGGCCGCTGGAACGTAATTGTAGACCCGTATGAAACCGGATACTACGATTACCGTTATGAACTGGCCGACGACAGTTATTTCCTCAACGAAAAACCCATAGACAAAACCGACAGGGTAGAATCCAGTTTTGATACTGACCATATGCTGCAAGTGCCCGGTGACTGGAACTCACAGGAAGAGAGAATGTTCTTTTATGAGGGTACGGTATGGTATCATCGGTTGTTCGATTATCAACCGAAGCCAGAAACCCGTGTATTCCTTTACTTCGGTGCAATCAACTACAAGGCCATTGTTTCAATTAACACTGATATTCTTGGCGAGCATGAGGGTGGATTTACCCCCTTCAATTTTGAGATTACAAACCAGTTGCGTGAAAAAGACAATTTCGTGATTGTCAAAGCTGATAATAAGAGATTACGCGAAGCAGTGCCCACCGTTAACACAGATTGGTTCAACTACGGCGGCTTAACCCGACGTGTGATGCTGATCGAAACACCCGAGACATTCATCAGGGACTATTTAATTCAACTTGCCCCAGGGTCCCGTGAGCGGATCGCTGGCTGGGTTCAGTTGGACGGGACCAAGACTGAGCAGCAAATCACTGTTAGAATACCCGAGGCCGGGATTGAGCAGACAATCAGAAGTGACAGCCTGGGACGCGCCGAGTTTGATTTCTCAGCTGAGCTGACGCTTTGGTCACCCGATCATCCGAAGCTTTATGAAGTGGAGATCGAATGTGAGAGCGATCAGCTAAAAGACAGGATAGGATTCAGGACTATCGAAACTCGGGGGAACGATATTCTGCTTAACGGAAACCCGGCATTCCTTAGAGGTATCTGCATCCATGAAGAGGCACCCTTTGGCGGTGGAGCCAGAGCATTTTCCCCCGAACATGCCAGAACCCTGCTGGGTTGGGCCAAAGAACTAAACTGTAATTTCGTTCGGCTGGCCCATTATCCACACAACGAGTACATGACCCGCATAGCCGATGAAATGGGCCTGATGGTCTGGTCGGAAATCCCGGTCTACTGGACGATCCTCTGGGAAAACCAACCCACCTTTGATAATGCCGCCAATCAGCTTGAGGAGATGATTTTACGGGATAAAAATAAGGCTTCGGTGATCCTGTGGTCGGTTGCCAATGAAACGCCGGTCAAACCTGAACGGACCAAATTCCTGACCAGCTTGGTCAAACTTGCACGCAAGTTGGATAACACCCGCCTGATCACCGCGGCGCTGGAAAAGGAATACATGGATGATACAACCATCATGATCGATGATCCACTGGGACGGGAATTGGACGTGGTTGGATGTAATCAGTATTTGGGGTGGTATGACGGGCTCCCGGCAAAATGCGACAATATTGTTTGGCGATCCGCCTTTGAAAAGCCAGTCATTATCAGTGAATTTGGTGGTGGAGCTCTGTTTGGACTGCACGGAGATGAGCTTACCCGTTGGTCTGAAGAATTTCAGGCAAGTGTTTATCGCCACAATCTGGATATGCTTGATAAAGTTAAGTTCATCAAGGGTATGACTCCATGGATATTAAAAGATTTCCGCTCACCCAAACGGCAGATACCCCGCATTCAGGATCTTTGGAACCGTAAAGGCCTAATCTCTGACCGTGGTGAGCGTAAACAGGCGTTTGACATCCTTAGGACATTCTACGGCCGGAAAAAACCGAAGAACTAACAGTAATCGATCCATGTAGCCGGTTTGCAATTCCACATCTGACAAACTGACAGATGTGGATGTCTCAATACAAAGGGTTTGTTCGCATTGAACAAACCCTTGCACACCTTCAGAACATCTGCCCATTTCTTAAGAGATGTTTGTACCGATATACAGAGACTGATAACCGTCAGCAGAAGGAGTAGCTGAAGGAAGGTTATCAGTCTCTGTTGGTAACCTTGGAATTGTTTTAACCCTATGGAGTCCAGGCTCCTTTTTCTGATACGTAATCGTACATGGCAGAGCTTTCTTCCATCAACATCTCCAGGTCTTCGCCAAAAATCAATCCATCTCCAATCATTGATTCAGCAACGTGACGGACGCTGTCGAGGTAGGCAGTTTTGTCATGATACCGGGCCATCAGACTCCTGCGACTGTCGGAGACACTGCTTCTCTGAGCCTCGTCCCTCGAGAAAGGAAACCACGAACCGGTAAGGTTAATCATCGGCTCCTCTTTCGAACCGCTCCAATTCCGGCTGTAATTCCAACCGGTATAACTGGCCAACGGGACTGCTGTCCATGGCGTCTTGAATCCAGCCATTTCATTGCCGTCTTCATCGACCGACGGAACCAGCACAGGATAGAGTTCGCCTATCCCGGGCATTGGTTTGTCCAGTATTCCCTGGCGGAACCGTGGCCCCCAGTCATATCGAGGATGCTGGTCAACTATGGCTGGAACGACCGCATACGGAACCTGCGGAAAAGAAAAATCAGCCAGAGATACCAGTTCACCTTTGTCTAAACGAGGAAAATTGTTAGGCGGAGGAGCCTCGTCGGTGCTGACCCAACGGGCCAGTTTCTCCAGGAGCGGATTTTCAAGAAGGTGTCGGTTGATCGGGTTGAACCTGTAATAAAAGTTATACCTGCCGGAGTCATCGGGCTGCCCTTCAACCATATGAGCGAAACCGTGGGCAGTACTGTTCAATAAATAAATCCGCACATTATCCGGCGGATTGATATCCCCGCTTCCAAGGACATCGGCATGGGTCAGGGCGGCTCCACCGGACCAGTATTCGGCGCTGTGGTGCATTATCATCATCTTGGGTTGATGATTCTTATCCGTCAACTGAAAAATGCCGCCCTCAGAGCCGATTACAGGGTCCCTGGATACTTCGGGAGTAAAAGGGAAATCAAAATTAGGGAAAAAACCTTCGTAGCGGGAAGGTTGTGCATGGCGATAGTTGAAAAAGCCCATCCGGCAGCCAGGTACCTGGGAGTAGATACCATCGAAAACACGCTGGGCAACCAATGATTCATTAAATCCCTGGTAGAGATAATTGAGCAGAAATCTGCCGCTCTGGCTTGAACCAAAAGCCAGGGTATGTGATACGGTACTCTTACGGTCCTGGCTGATCATTGGGTTCATCGGATTGGATGAACGCAAAAAAGCCACCAGGTCGCGCACCGCGGGGAAACAAAGCCCCATTAGGGGTGAGCGGTTGGTCCTGTACCTGAAAGTATATTTCCTGTGCCGTTGGAAACCCTCCGGGAAATGCAGCTTGACACTGTCCGGCAACAAGTTTCCTTCTTTATCCGTGCTGGCTATTTGCCACCGCGAGCTCTCGATTACCATACCACTGTCAGCATGAC
>JABHWQ010000286.1 GCA_018657655.1 Chloroflexota bacterium
AATATCGGCCAGCCGATCTCATCCTGCTTATTCATCGCTTCCGGTTCGGGCACGTCTTCTTGGATTTCGCGTAAGGCGCGGGTGATTGCCTTGATGGAAAGGGGACTGTTCTCACAGAGTTCGCCTGCCATTTTGAGCGCTTCGTCCAGGGCTTTGCTTTTTGGCACTACTCGATTGATCAGTCCCCACGCCAGTGCTTCCTGGGCAGTGATGCGGCGGCCCAAGAGTAAAATCTCCGCTGCTAGGCAATAGGGTATCTGTCGGCGCAGTCTAACAGTGGAGCCTCCAAGGGGGAAGAGTCCGCGCGCCACCTCAGTGACGCCAAATATGGCATCTTCCGCACCAATGCGAATATCTGTTCCCTGCAGAATTTCAGTTCCGCCTGCGAGAGCAAATCCTTCTACTGCCAGAATAATCGGTTTGCTTGGACGGTCATCTCTTAACAGTGCCTGCCAATGCAGATTCGGCACTGATTGCATTAAAGTTTGTATTTCATCAGCGTCTTCACCCGGCTCTGGGCCGACTTTCAAGTCCATCCCAGCACAGAAAGTATCCCCTTTCCCGGTCAGAATAGCGCAATACAGATCGTCGTCTTCATCCAATCGGCGCCAGGCTTTGTACATGCCGATAAGCATGGCCGGGCTAAGCGCGTTTTTCGCCTCCGGTCGATTGAGGGTAACGATCAGGGCATGCCCTTCCTTCTCGACGGTGCAGTTCTTGGTAGTGATATCCAGCTGTTCGGCCATTTATCCTCCTAAAATGCTATTCTTAAATGATTGGTGGCAACTTTTATCCCGTGACTTGCTTATTGTAATGATCACTTGTATACCTTATTATACCTCTGTCATGATGTTTGTGTTCAATCAACTCGTATAGAATGCACAGAAAGATCTGCAATATCGTTTATCAATAGATAAGTTGTATTGTGACATATTTCAACACATTTCTTTGACAGAATCAAGTCCGAAGAACAAATTTGATACTTCGTTTAGTTTCCGGTCCGATCATGTGTAACGCCTGAATCCGTGAAGTCAGATTCAAAGGACTCACCCAGTGGGTGCGGTCACGATGGATGTGCTGAGTTACGCGGAGAGTTGAGGGCGAACACGAATGGTAGGGGTATGATTGGTATCTGAGCCCTGTTATGCTCAATAGTATGAAATTCACATTCAGGACTTTTTGTTTGCATAGGGGTAAAGATGCGTTTTGAGATAGTCCAGGGCGATGAGCAGATTTCCAGCCATTCGGGCCTTGCGCTGGCGGGGCCATGCTTGATAGGATCGGCTTGCGGGAGCGGTTGGACGAGATAGTTTTGCCGGAGCGCAAGTATCCAGAAATTCGACATAGCGATGTGATTATGTCGATGATCGGTCTGTTGTGTTTAGGGAAGCCGGATTTCGATGCCATTGAACCGTTTAGAGAAGACGAGTCTTTTGCTCAATCGATGGGAGTGAAACCATTACCATCGAGCCCGACATTGAGGCAGCGGATGGACATTGCTAAAGGGGGCTTTCAATGATGCCATCCTTGAGAAATCTGCTGGGATGGTCGGGCAACTTGCTCCAGTGGTCACGCCCTGTCACGGTAGGTTTGTGGCGCTGGACATCGATGTCAGCCCATTTGATAATTCCGGTACGAAGAAGGAGGGGATAAGCTGGACTTACAAGAAGTGCATTGGCTATGCCCCCATTTTTGCCTATCTGGGGAAAGAAGGCTATCTGGTGCATTTGGAGTTGCGACCGGGAAGTGACCATTATCAGAAAGGAACGGAGGACTTCCTTGGTCAAGCGCTAAGCTATACCCGATTGATGACCGATGCGCCGTTGCTGGTACGCATGGACTCTGGAAATGATAGCCTTGGCAACATCAAGGTATGCCGAGAAGGGAAAGCGGAGTACATCGTTAAGCGCAATCTCCGCCATGAATCGGCAGAGATGATCAAAGTAATGGTAGAAAACGACAAAGTGATCGAGTGTGAAAGGCTCGGATTGATCTTTAGCCGTGTTTCCAGCAACGAGGACTTGATCAAGGCATCAGTTCAAAAGATAGGCTTGGAGCTATTCGGGATTATTCTCCAAGATGAGGCGATCGCCTACCATGATTTGGTTGCTAAACCTATTGCTGATCTTCCGCCCTATTCAGCAGGGCTCATGGCGGTTCGCGATATAGAGGCGAACGCAATTGAGGTCAAATCACCGATCTATTGACAGTCTTTTTGGCGCATGTTATAGTTCCGCTATGCGCAGACTAGGCTATTATGAATAACAAGGCTGCACAAAAGAATCAACATAGATCATATAGGTGAACTTTTATAACATGAGGGGTTCAGGATGGCGAAATACGAAGGTAAAATGCTGGAAATAAATCTGACCGATGGCAATATTGGCGGTTCCACGGTCGATAAGGATGTGCTGCGTAAGTACGTCGGCGGAAGTGGTTTAGCGGCCAAATTGTTTTTAGATAGGGTTTCTCCGGATGTTGATCCCCTTTCACCCGACAACGTGTTATTCATTACTACCGGTCCTTTGAGTGGAACTACAATTCCCGGAGGATCGCGATTCTCTGTGTGTACTAAATCCCCGCTGACAAATATGTGGGGAGAGAGTTCTTCAGGGGGTACCTTTGCAGCCTGGTTGAGGTCTGCCGGATATGACGGAATCGCAATTGAAGGCGCTTCCAGCAAGCCCGTATATATGGTAATTGAAGATGGAAAAGCGGAGATCAAGGATGCCGCCGATCTCTGGGGCAAGGGAACCTATGAAATCATCGATCTTCTCAAGGAACGGCATGGCGGATCGAAAAAAACCTCCGTACTAACAATTGGGATGGCTGGCGAAAATCTGGTCAAGTATGCCGCCATAGCTAATGAAAAGAAGGACTATGCTGCCCGGTGTGGTGTAGGAACTGTGATGGGTTCCAAGAAGCTGAAGGCCATTGTAGCTATCGGAACGGGTAAAGTGGATGGGGATTCTCCCGATGCTTTTGGGGAGAAAAAGAAAGCCTATACCGATAATGCCAAAACGCATTTTATTGTTGACATACTCAAAGGCGGGGGGACCAATGGTGCTCTGGATATTGGGGCCATGATGGGTGACTTGCCGGGTAAAAACTGGACCATGGGCGATATGAGTGCCTATGGTCCCAAGATTGGTGGCGGGGTGCTCAACAGCGAGCAGTTCCTCACAGGAACCGATCAGTGCCATGGCTGCCTGGTTAGTTGCAAAAGAGTAGTGAAAAAAGAGAATGGTTCATATCCGCTCAAAGCAACGGCCGGCCCGGAATATGAAGGGGTCGCCAGTTTCGGCAGCCTGTTGATGATCGATGATATGGCGGCGATCATCAAGATGAATGCCGAGGCGATCACCGACAACACGACAGCGCCGACGGGGGCGGCGAACTGCATCATCAGCCGCCGGGTGGTTGATTGCTCCGTCATGAGCCCACCTTCTCGTCAAGTGCCGCGCCTGTCATGAAACTCCCGAGCTCTCGTGGCGTGATGGTGGCTGGGTCGACTTCGGCTACGAGTCG
>JABHWQ010000088.1 GCA_018657655.1 Chloroflexota bacterium
CCCCGGCATGATCGTTTCGACGAGTTTTACCGGAATAATCATTGTACCGCGATCATTGAAGGCCTTAACCAAATCACCATCCTTGATACCTCTGGCATCAGCATCGATTCTGTTTATCTTTATCGAATGAGGGTCCAGCTCTCGTAGCCAGGGCACGTTGTCAAACTGGGTATGTGCCCGTCTTCGAGTATGGGTAGTGATGAGTTGCAGCGGGTATTTCTCTGCCAGCGGATCGTTCAGGCTCTCCCATGGTTCAACGTATTTAGGAATAGGAGGGCAATCGGGCATGTTCATATCGGCGATTGTCTGAGAGTAGATTTCTATCTTCCCTGAAGGGGTATAAAAGGGATTGTTATCCGGGTCCTCGATATGTGCCCGGAAGGGCACATTGGGTCCGGGAAGATCGATCTTGTAGACGCCGTCTCTCTTGAACGCTTCACGATCGGGGACGGTGCTTCTTTCGAGTATCGCATCGAGCCACTCTTCGTCTGTTTTATCATTAAATCCTTCCAGGTTCAGCCTTTCAGCTAACTCGGTGGCCACATCCATTGGGGTTCTGGCTTCGCCAACAGGCTCAATCACTTTGTCCCGATAGGCATAGAAGACCGGTATTGCTGCCCCCATGGTGATATCGGCTCTCTCGAAGAAAGTAGTTGATGGAAGCACTATATCGGCATACTGAGCCGTTGGCGTCATGAACTGCTCTTCAGTCACCACCAAATCCAATTTGTTGAAGGCCTCAACAGTTTTGTTGGTGTTAGGCCACTGATTTAGCGGGTTGGCATTGGTTATCCATAGCAGTTTGTAGTCGGCCGAGTAGCCGCCGGCTTTCCCCTTGATAATGGCATCGGTGAGCCTAAAGACATTGATGATGCCATAACCATAAATATAGTAGTTGCGATTAGGAAGCTTGCCTTCCGGGTTGGGAATGGTCTGGTCTACCGGGTTCGGCGGTATCTTAGGGCCTGATCCCATTCTTCCCAGTGCATGCGGTCCCCATGACTTGCCACCACACGATCCTCCGGACTTGCCGATATTTCCGGTCATAGCTGCGATTGTGATAGCTGCTCGATGATATTGTTCGCCAAACGCCGTTCGTCCGGGCCCGATTCCGGTAATCAGCGCCGCCGGTTTGGTAGTGGCATACTCGCGAGCCAGCTTTCGGATGGTATCCGCCGGGATGCCGGTGATCTCGGATGCCCATTCCGGGGTTTTGGCTACTCCATCTTCTGTACCCAAAATGTAATCTTTGAATTTATCAAATCCAACAGTGAATTTGTCGAGAAATGCCTGATCGTGAAGGTCTTCGGTTACCATCACATTCGCCATGGCAACCAGCATTGCCGTATCCGAACCTGGGCGAATGGGTATCCAGTGGTTAGCATAGGTAGCTGTTGAGACAGTGAATCTCGGGTCAACTGATATTATCTTGACTCCAGCCTCCTTGGCCTGGGTCAGATACCATGCGGTATTGCTGTCCTGAATAGTGGTCGATGGGTCCCATCCCCACATGATGATCAGTTTGGAATTGAGGAAATCATCGCGAGTGTGAGCAGTCCAGCCCATTCCGAAGCAAGTAAGCTCGGCAAAAATACCACCCTCATAGGAATGCAAACCCCAGGGTCGAGTAAAACCTCCATTATCCAGCATGCAGAAAAGCCGACTCATACGTCGCCAAGTGTCATGCAGTGCCCCCTGATCTCCACCGGACACCCAGTGAACAATGGAAGCAGGTCCGTAGGTATCCATGATCCGTTTGATCTCGCTAGCGATAGTGTCCAGAGCTTCATCCCACGAGATCGGTTCGAACTGGCCACTTCCTCGAGACCCCACACGTTTCATCGGCTGTTTGAGCCGATCGGGATGGTATATGCGCTGTCGCCACGATCGTCCCCGCAGGCATGCCCGAACCTGGGTATTGTTATTGTCATCATCGGCTTCGATCCTGGTGATAACACCATCTTTAACGTGGACTTTCAGGGGACAACCACCGCCACAGTGTGCGGCACAAGTAGTGGTAATAACATTTCCCGTGCTATTGTCACTCATCTTCCTGGACTCCTTCGTTCCAAGTAAACTCTCATAATGCGAGGCTTCAGCCTCGCATTATGTTTCCATTTTCCAATAGTGAAATTCGGTCATCGTTCCACCAGACTCCGTAGTATCAAAATACGCGAATTCCATTACACCCATATCTTTATAGAAAAGTGGCTCCAGACCTTTCGTAGCAAATTCTGCTTTCTTGGCGTCCATATCATCCACTGGAAAGGCGATGTGATGAATACCATCACCGTTTTTAGCAAGGAATTCGGTGTAAAGGTTCTCACCTTCAACAGGTTGAATTAATTCAAGCTCGAGGTCGCCCGACTTGACAAACGCCACCTTTATCTTGGTGTTAACCGGCTTCCCCCGCGCAGGATGGCACCATCCATATCGACATCGATTGCTTCTGAGAACTCCATACCAAATACCTTTTGATAATACTCACATGTTTTTTGTATATCACTCACTACATAGCCAAGCTGGCATATCGGGGAGAACTGGTCCTGCTGTTCAGTCATTGTATTCCCTCCTTAATCAGTAAGTTAATGAAACCACCGGTTTCGGCTTCATGATTGTTGATGGTTTCAGGATTGAATCGTATTGAAAACCCTCAGCTTCGTGTGACTTTCCATATTTGGCTTCCATCTCTTCGAGAGGGCCTGCATCGAGCGCCCGGGTGGGACAGGCAGCCACACAAATCGGAGGTTTTCCTTCTTTCCATCGATCGGCACAAAAATTGCATTTTTGCATTTTAGCGTTCTCTTCATTGCCAAACTGTGGCGCTTCATACGGACAGGAATCGAGACACATGCCACAATCATCTTTCCCAACACACATGTCACGATCGACAATTACAATGCCATCCCGCGATCTCTTGGTTATGGCATCGTGAGGGCAGGATGGCATGCAATATGGATCGGCGCAATGGTAGCAAGGAGTAGCCATAAAGGCCATGAACAGATCTGGATAGTTGCCACGCTGGATCTCTGAAACCCTTATCCAGCTAGCCGGTCCTGCCGGAACATCGTTCCAATCCTTGCAAGCGACCACACACGTCCAACAGCCGGTACATCGGGTTTGATCGAAATGAAAGGCTAGTTGCATAAGGCCTCCCCACAAAATTGGTTTGTCATCGCGAGGAATTCGTTTAAAGTGGACACCGCCGCGATTTCCCCATATGCAAGGAGATTACTTCGCCTTGCCAGCAATGACGTTTAATTATATTCTTGAAGCCACTTGTGCTGCCTGATACGCCACCGAAGCTGCATTCTTGGGTTTTACGCAATCACCAACTGTGTAAATCTCCGGTACAATATCTTCAAGTTCTTGAGCCAGCCTGTTTTCGGATCGCATTCCCACCGCCAAAATCACCATGTCGGCCGGCAATTCCAGAACCTCTCCATTGTAACGCACAACCACGTGTTTCTCTACGATTTCGAGAACAGCTGTGTTCGGGTACATGGGAACCCTATGATCAACAAGTTTGTTCAAAAGTGTCCGGAACGTCACTCTCTCCAAGGTCAATCCGAAGGCAGCACGCGTGACAAGGCTCACGTCTTTACCTTGTTCCGCTAACATGAGAGTAGTCTCCAGCGCAGTATACCGTCCCCCGAGCACTACAATCTTGCCTTTTGGTTTTTCCTTTCCTGAAATAACATCCAGCGCTTGGACTACATTCGCTCTTTTGGCACCAGGGATATCAATCACCGCAGGTACGGCTCCTGTGGCGACCACTACAGCATCGGGTTGGATTTCGAGCACTTTCTCTTTGGTGACCTCAGTATCCAAATATATTTCCACTTCGTGTTTATTCAAAGACTGCTTCAGATAATTTAGAAGATTGACGAAATCCTCCTTATCGCTTACAGCTCTGGCAATGTTCCATTGTCCGCCAAGTTCAGGTTCTTTTTCGTAAATAGTAACGTGATGTCCTCGTTCAACCAATATCAATGCGGTCTGCAAACCAGCTAGTCCACCACCAATTATCACTACCTTTCTAGCTGGACTAGCAGTTTTTGGAGGATATTGGGATTCCAAATTCAGGTAAGGGTTGACCGAACATGAACCGCCACCCATAGTAGCTTCAAAGCTTAAGCAATTCATGCAGTAGATACAGCGCCGGACCTCATCAGATCGCCCTTCGCGTAGTTTGTTTGGAAGCTCGGGATCAGCAAGCAATGGTCTCCCCAAAGCTACAAAATCAGCCCTGCCATCCGCAACGACTTGCTGCGCCAACTCCGGGGTAATCTTGCCAGCCGCCATTACCGGTATTCTGACAGCTTGCTTGATTCCATCTACTAGTGACATCATCGAACCGTTTGGATACATATAAGAGGGAATTGTTGTGGTCGCCCAGAACTCAACTCCTCGGGAAACGCTGATCGCATCAGCGCCAGCTGATTCGAGTATTCTCGCATGTTGAGCAGCTTCCTCTATGGTGATGCCACCATCGAGATCATCGCTGCCATTTATTCGAATTGAGATCGGAAGGTCCGGTCCTATTTCCTTTCTTATCTGCTCAACGATCCTGCTGGGAAAACGGGCCCTGTTCTCAATTGAGCCACCATATTCATCTGTTCGACGATTGGTGATCGGCGACATGAACATCCCGGCTAAAGAACCATGACAAGAGTGAATTTCAATCAAATCAGCTCCAGCCTCTTTTGCCCGGCGTGCTGCCTGGCCGAAATCGTCCACGTAACGTTCGATATCTTCTTGATTCAGCACCTGATAAGGAATATCGCCGTTGAGCCAGGGCATTCCCGATGCCACCTTCATCGTAACGCCTTTGGGAACAAATCCGGCGAACAGATACAGCATACCCACGTGCATGAGTTGAACACCGGCTTTCACCCCGTAGCTATGGATTGCATCGATCATCCGAGACCAATCCCCAATCCAGCTATCATCACGCAGAGCCATGTTGAACATAAGGGGAGCGTCAGCACTAACACCGGCATAGGCAGGAATAATGAGGCCCACACCACCTTCAGCACGAGCGCGATAGTAATCGAGCAATCTCTCAGATAACCTTCCATTAAGTTCGGGGAGCTGTGAGGCCATGGCAGGCATTACGATTCGGTTTTCGAGTCGCAATGAGCCGATGTTACCAGGCTGGAAAAGTGCTGAGAAATCAGTCATATCGCTATCGAGTTCTATTATGCCTTGTACACTTTACATAGTAATGCCCGATTGCACCAACCACCGGAGAGTTCATCGCAGCACTCGGGATCATCGAGGGTGAGCACATTAGCGTTCGATTCCCAAACTCCACTTAGCTCCGGTTCATTGGCTGGCTTCTCCGGGAACCACCAGCTTGCCTGGCAATTTACTACATTGGGCAAGATTCCATCGTTATATCTGGCTTTTTGTTTGATCTTGCCACGCCGTGTTTCTATGAAGGCCCAATCGCCATCACTTATTCCCAGATCCCGAGCTGTATCAGGATGAATATCCATCAGAGGGTCAGGATGCTTCTCACGAGAACCGATCCCCCATTGCATGAATTCCGAATGATACATGGGCCGATAGTTGCCGCCAGTGTTTAAAATAAGCGGATACTCTTTAGCTACATCGGGAAGCCTGATCGGACTTTCAGGGGGCTCCTCGTAGAATGGCATTGGATCATAGTCCAGTTTTTCGAGGATGGTGGAATAAAGCTCAACCTTACCTGAAGGTGTGGGGAATCCGGTCTTCTCGTATGGTTTGACATCGAAAGCGTCAGGGAAGACAATCATTCGATCCACACAATCTCGGAAGGTCAGTCCGCACGACTGCAACCGATAATCGCTCACTTCTTCTGTGGTCTTCCAGGGCCAGTATTCATCCTGTCCCACACTTACGGCCAATGCCCTGAAGAACTCATAGATATCCCGGCGCTCTCCCATAGGTTCGATGGCTTTCTCGCCAGCCCAAAGAAGACTGGCAAAATCCATCATATTGGTGCACAGGTCCCTTTCCATCCAGCTGGTGGCAGGGAAAACATAATCCGCCAATTGTGCTGTGGGAGTCATTACGAGTTCTTGGACTATGGAAAGCTCCAGGTTATCGCTCTTGAGCGCTTCGTAAACCAGCTTGGTATTGCCACCCCAGGCCATCGGATTCGAACCCCAACAGATGAGAGATTTGATCGGGTAAGGCTCACCTGAAAGGATCGAACGCCAGAGCATACTGGTATGAGCCTGTATTTGAACCGTTACCGGCGCGGGTACGCCATACACTCTCTCGATGTTTTCGGACATCATACTCCAGCCTTTAAGCGAAACCAGCCGGCAAACATCAAAACCCATCATCTTTTCACGCGCTTCCATCGGAAGTCGTTCCATCATGGAAAGCTCAGCTTCGGTAACGAAATTACCGCCGTTATTAGTGCCTCCCGGTCGGGTTATGAGATGTCCCCCAAACTCCCCCAGATAGCCACATATGGCACGCATGATCACTTTGGCATGTTCCGTACGAGTACCGTTAAGCCCTAGCTGATCGATGGCTACACCATACGGCATTGTTGCCGGACCATTGGTTGCATACATTCGAGCCGCTTCGATAATTTTTTCTGCAGGAACGCCGGTAATCTCGGCTACTTTCTCCGGTGGGTATTCCTGAACGCGTTCTTTGAGTTCATCGAATCCGACTGTCCAGTTCTGCACGAAATCTTTATTATAGAGCTCTTCATTGATGATGACATTGAGCCATGCCATAGCCAGCGCCGTATCTGTACCTGGCCGTAATTGCAGCCAGATGTCAGCCATTTCGGTGGTCTTGGTCCGCCGGGGGTCAACAGCAATTATCTTGATATCTCTCTCTTTTTTCGCTTTAACCAGATGGGTCCACAGCCGCATCTCCGACTGCGCCGGATTGCTGCCCCAAAAGACCGCACAGTTCGAATTCGGCACATCAGTCGACCAGGTGGTCACATCGCCAGTGACCGCCATGTTGATGCCCATATCATTGATACCGCAAATGATTCCAGGAGCGAAAATGTTGTGCGGATTGCCAAAAAGGGTGGCGAAGCGTCCTCTGGGCCAGTAATCATTCCCTCGATAGGTTCCTTCAAAGAATCCCAACATTTCCGGCCCATACTTATCCTTGAGTTCGAGAAGTTTTGGGCCGATCTCGGCCATGGCATCATCCCAGCTGATTTGCTGCCACTTGCCTTCACCCCGTTTGCCCATTCTTTTCAACGGGTACATAAGCTGATCAGGATGATAGAGCCATTTTGGCGCTATACCAGGTCTCTCGCATGTAAAGCCATGGCTGAGAAAATGATCTTTATTGCCTTCGATTTTGACTACCTTTCCATCCTCGACATGAACTAAAACACCACATAAGGCAGCGCAAAACTGACATGCTGTTTTTTTGATTTCATACGAACCCATCACAAGACCTCCCACACAAATGTTTATTTCTCTGTTTTGTTCATTATTCTAGCACTCAATGAAACGAACTTCAATACTATACTAACTATAATGAACTATATGATAACAATATATAGAATATAGATATCTTTTTGGCTAATATATTAACCTATCTGCAATTTTTGAAAACATCAGGTCAGGCACTTGAATTGGAACTTGCCTTTCAGTTCCGTAGTTTTGATGTGAGTGAACCAAAACCTGAGGGGTACATTTTAGAATAGAAAGTTTACTAAGCTACTGGCTCTCCCTATCGGGTCATCAAGACATGACCCCTCCATCTACCCGGAGTGACTCGCAATTAACATGAGCAGCATCAGACGAGGCAAGAAACGCAACGGTGCTCGCCACGGTCTCCGGCCCACGCATTGCCCCATCAGGCGGCACGTTCCTTAACAGCAGTTCAAAGCATGCCCCTTCCGGCACCTCGAAATTGCAGGTCATAGGCGTTTCGATACTGGCAGGACAAACAGCATTCATCCGCAGGCCAGGGGCCTGAGCATACTCAACCGCCAGAGCCAACGTCAGACCCACTACACCCCCTTTGGATGCCGCATACGCTGCAAGGTACGGATGCCCGCGCATGGTCGCCAGCGACGCAACATTAACGATGTTCCCCCGGGTCTCAAGCAGGTGGGAGATTGATTCCCGACACACCAGGAAAGTTCCCGTGAGGTTAACCGAAAGGAGCCGTTCCCATCGATCGAGAGTATACTTCATGAGTATGCGAGGTCTCGAGGATTCCAGCAACGTTACACCGCACGTCAAGCTTGCCATATTGGTCAATTGTTCTACCCACTGCAGCACAGACCGCGTCTTTGTCACTCACATCACACACTTGTGAAACAGCTGCTCTGCCTTGCGATGTAATATCACGAACGGTCTCTTCCAATCCATCAAGCTGGACATCAGTGCAAACTACCTTCGCTCCCTCTGCGGCAAGCCGTTGAGCCGTCGCCCTTCCAATACCACTGGCCGTGCCCGTAATTAGTGCCACCTTTCCCTCGAATCTATTCATCGTTTCAACCTCCGCCGGCAATGCCAGCATCCAAATTCGCGAGTCACCTTATTAAGCCATCGTGGTGGTTACCGTAGACATGTGCCTGATTTTGGTGCTCTTTATCTTCCACTCCCCGTTCACTTTTGCATATTCGTCATTGTAGACAGACCACATTACCATGGTCGTTTTTACCTTTTGGAACAGCATGTAATTGTAGAGTCTCCATCTGGCGGTGGCAGTCGTTTCACTGGTTATTTCAATCACGGGATCGAATCCCTGATGAATGGGAATAGCATCGAGTTCCTCACTGGCCACGGAATCCTTTAGAAACTGGATGATCGCAGCCCTGCCTTCGAGTAGCTTGTCAATATCATAGTCCGCTACGGCATCCTCGGTGAAACAGTCAACAAGATCATCGATTTGCTTGTTATCGACGCTCCACCAGTATTTACGCTTAACCTTTTTGATCAACTCCATATCATAAAGGATTCTGATTTTGTCCGAATCCGTCAGTTCAGCCACATTACACCTCCTGTTCTTGAAGTTCCCTGCTGATGTTCACCCCAAACGCGTGGTCATTCCCCCATCCAGAGTCAACGTGACTCCAGTGGTATAGGCACCGGCATCGGACGCAAAGTAAATCACCGCCGCAGCGATCTCCTCCAACTTGACCGCTCTTCCCAGGGGAATCCGATCATAAATTTCTTTCAACTCGGGAATTCCCATGGCAAATTCAAACAAAGGATTATCGATGAAACCAGGAGCTACCGCGTTTACTCGGATCTTGTGCTTGCCCCATTCCGACCCAAGGGTCATCACCAGATTCATAACACCAGCCTTAGCTGCCCCATAAGCGGGGTTTGTGATGGCCGCGCGCAATCCCTCGCCCGAAGCAATATCGATTATGCTGCCACCACCCTGTTTGATCATGGCAGGTGCCACCGCTTTGCTACACAGAAAATGACTGGTGAGATTCAATTTCACCATCGAATCCCAATCTTCTTCGCTCATCTCTAGCGACGGCTTCAAGCTGTCACCACCGGCGCAGTTGACCAGAATATCGATTCGGCCAAACTCTTCCAGGGTCTTATTGACCATGTTCTGGACCTGATCATTATTCGTCACATCCGTCGGCACGGCCAGGGAACGCTTACCTATTTCCCGAATCTGGCCGGCCACTTTATTGGTGAATTCCGCGTAGCCCAGATAGTAGGCGGTCGTAGCCCACGTGTTTATGTGAGCTCGTTCCAGAGCCTGGGTGGCTGCGGGCAAAGCGCAGGCGAGCAATAGCAC
>JABHWQ010000008.1 GCA_018657655.1 Chloroflexota bacterium
ATTGTAGGCCGTTCGATATTTATCTGCGACTATCGCTCTTCCCCAGTAACCGGCGAAATAGGCGGATAATTCTCCCAGGGCAGCGCCGATGCTGGCTACAAGTCCTAGCCTGGATATTTCCGCTATTCCTTCGAGTCCCATAATGCCAGGGGCGGCTGCAAGCACTGCTTCAGCGGGCATGGGGAAAAAGATCGTCAGGCTGCTGACGAAGCTTAAAAGGAAAACGCCAAAAAAGCCGTATTTATCAACCTGCTTTTCCCAGTCGATATCCAGTTGCCAGAAGACAATTGAAATCACAAGCAACAAAACGATAATCAGTACCACAAGCCCGTTCTTGCTGATAACTCTTTCACGCAGAGTCCGGGATGTGGATTCTTCGTTTGTGTTCTTTTCTTGGTTCTGGTTGTTTCCCATAGTTAATTGGGTGAAGTTAGACGGTGTGAGTTAAATACATCTCGAAACCGTTGCCTTTCAAATTGTTAACCAACGCTTCTCCTTTACTTTTGTTTTCGACCAGTGTGAAAAGGGCAGGCCCTGCGCCGGCGAGATGAACGCTTTTAGCTCCGGCGTCCAAGAATCTAGTGCGATATTCGTTTAGTTGCGCGAAGAAATCGTAGGCTGTGTTCTCAAAGGTATTATATAGCGGTTGAAAATGCAAGGCGTTTCCTTGTTGCAACTCATTGATCAGATGTTGAGTCAATTCGCCGGATGTGAAGTGGTGCCGTTTCAAACTGTTGTACATACTAGCTGTTTTATTGGGAATGGGATCTATTTGTGGTTTAAGTAACACCAGCCAGGTTTTTGGTGGAGAGGGAAGGAGAGATATTTTCTCGCCGCGTCCTCCAGCCAGCGCGGTGCCCCCATGGATGAAGAACGGTGTATCGGAACCAATTTTTGAGGCGATTGCACCCAATTCATCTCTAGATAGTCCGAGAGCCCACAACTGGTTAAGTCCATTTAGGACGGTGGCTGGACCAGTTGAGCTTGAGCCAAGTCCTGCGGCTCGAGGGATGTTTACATTTTCCAATCGAATCAGTGCTCCTTCGGTACAACCGGTCTCGCTTTGAAGCAGGTATGCAGCTTTTTGAATAGGCTCTTGAAGCAGATCCACGTTGTTTGAGCCAGGATAGGGGCACGCGAATTCGATTCTTTCTGCCGGTTCGAAAGATAACATATCCGCCAGATCAATGGTCTGGAGGATGCTGGTGATCTCGTGGTAACCATCATCGCGCTTAGCAATGACCTCGAGAGTCAAATTAATCTTGGCATAAGCAGACAGGGTTAACATTTCAATTTCCTGTAAAGGTGTTGCTATTAACGGTACGGTGCAATTCGGCCCACTCGTCCAGATTAAGTGTTTCGGCTCGTCTTTGGGATGATATTCCGGCCCGATTCAGAATATCCGCGGCATCATTTGGCGGAATTGCCAAGCCTTGTGCCAGTGCATTGCGTAATTGTTTTCTCGGCGCGCTAAATCCTGCTTTGACGACTTTAAAAAAACCTCCGATATCAACTTCTACTATGGGGTGTTCGTAAACATCTATTCGCACAATAGCGGAGTCTACTTTGGGCGATGGATAGAAGCTTTTGGCTGGAACGTATTCCACGATATGTGGTTTACCGTAAAGCTGTACACTGACCCCAAGCAGGCTCATCTTGCCGGGAATGGCTGCGATGCTTTCGGCTACTTCTTTCTGAACCATCACTACCATTCGTCGGGGCGTGATTCGGGCTTCCAGAAACTGGCGAATAATGGGAGCTGCAATATAGTAGGGTAAATTGGCTACAACTTTGTAATTCAGATTAGAATCAGGCATTTGGTTTTCGAGGAGATCGGAGATATCAATTTTAAGTACATCTTCATTCAGAATAGATATGTTAGTTTGCTGGGAGAACAGTTTTTTAAGATGTACAACTATTCGGTTGTCAACTTCGATGGCGATCACTTTCCTGGCTGATTTGCCCAGCTTTTCGGTTAGTACGCCCAGCCCAGGTCCCACTTCAACTATCGTATCACTGGGAGATATTTCAGCTGCCGCGACCGACACCTCAAGCATCGCTGGATCGATGAGGAAATGCTGGCCAAGCCCTTTTTTGGCATGAAGGTGGAATTGTCTCAGCAGGGCTTTGGTTCGGGCAAGTAAGAGGTCGGAATCTTCAGGCAATTATTTACCTTTCAATCAGTAGAAGTGGCGAATGTTTGTTTACCAAAAACGTTTACCATTTATCCACTTCTCAAGGCCGACTTTCTTTATTTTCTGGAGGTTCTTCATGTGAGCGTCGTTGTGAACGGGGTCTAAAAATTCCAATTTATCGCAGTCTTGAATTTCATCACATTGCCAGCAGCCATCGAAATCTTTTAACTCGCAACACTTTCTAATCTTACAAAAAGGCGGCCCTCCTCCGCCATGACACGCTTTCTTACACCTAAATTTAACCATCGCTCCCAGCGTTTCGTAACATTCGTCGTAATTTTTAAACGCCTTGAACGGGATAGCTTTGGCAAACTTGTCATACTTATAGTGGCGCAGTTCCTTTCTCAGGTCTCGTGCCAAATCGGCGATCGCTCCGGTGTATCCATGGCAATCGCCGCGGTAGAGACCGCAAGTCGCAACCAGGTTTGTGTCTGGATTACTCATAGATTGAATATCCAAAACGAGGGGCAACTATGAGATCGTGCACCCACCTTCGCTCCTGTCCCATGGCTTATCACTACCAAACAGCTCAAACCAGGCAGCCCTGCGGCACCCAGAGTGTACTACTTACCGCTGCTTCCTTCCGGACCTGACGGGATTCATAGCTCTCTGCCGCGCAGGACCCAGCTATCAACACTACTTGGCAACAACAGTCCCAAGAGAACTCGGATCTTGAGTGGGAATTCAGTCCCGCTATAGCGGATTGCGGGTTACAAGGCACCGCTGGCTCCCCACCTAGCACGACCCCGATTAGATGCTAATGTGTGAAGGGATTTCTGTCAAGAACCATATTGAGATGTTGATTAATGATAATCGTGTGTTCCCAGTATGACCTTGATGCCGGTTTTACCCTCCAGAATTTGAGCTTTTTCTTCCGGAGTGGTGTACGGGCATTCCGGTTTGGCGTTTACCATGCATGAACTGAGATGAATAACATCCGGCTTAATCTCAGAAAGCTTGATGGCCATACCCGTGTTTGGCGCGATAGTACGGCCAGGACACTCACACTTAACAAACGATATTACCTGCGATGGCTCGTCAAAGCTGTGCTCCCCGAGCGCCGCTGCCTTCAGACAACGCCATTCCCCCGGGCAACCATAGCCTGCATCCATATAGGAGCCACAGCCAATAATTACCACTTTTTTCATCCTGTTCTCCTCACATTTTCAAGAAACCCTTTGGGCAATGACGTCGCCCATTTCTTTGGTTCCAACTTTCTTCATGCCTTCAGCCATGATGTCATAAGTCCGATACCCATCTTCCAAAGCGAGATTTACTGCGGTCTCGACTGCTTTGGCTTCTTTGGGGAGGCCAAAGGAATACCGCAGCATCATGGCGCAACTTAAAATGGTGGCGATGGGATTGGCCATATTTAATCCGGCACGCCTTGGCGCGCTGCCGTGGATCGGTTCGTATAAACCAAAAGCTTTGGCAGATTCGCCTTTGGGAATACCGGCCAGACTGGCTGATGGAAGCATTCCCATCGAACCGGCCAGCATTGAAGCCTCGTCGGTCAGGATATCGCCGAAAGTATTTTCGGTAACCAGTACATCCATAGCTGTGGGTTGCTGAATAATTCTCATTGAGCAGGCGTCAACAAGCTGGTGCTCAAGCTCTACATCGGGATAATCCGAAGCCACCTGAGTGACAACCATACGCCACAATCGCGATGTCTCCAGTACATTGGCTTTGTCCACCGAGGTCAGTTTCTTCCCCCGAGTTCGAGCAAGCTCGAAGCCTACCCTGACGATTCGTTCGATTTCCTTTTCGGAATAGGCCATCGTATCAACGGCTTTCCATCCTTGAGAGGTTTGCCATTTTTTCTTTGGCTTGCCGAAGTAAAGTCCGCCGGTGAGTTCACGAACGAAGATGAAGTCGGTCCCTTTGATAACCTCTGGTTTAAGGTTGGCGTGATCGGCAAGCATGGGGAATACTTTTACTGGACGGATATTGGCAAAAAGCTTCAGTCCCTTACGCAGAGCCAGGAGGCCATCCTCAGGACGCACTGTTGCCAGTGGATCATCCCATTTGGGGCCACCTACTGCACCCAGATAAACGGCATTGCACTTTTTACACATTTTCAGAACTTCATCCGAAAGCGCAACTCCATGATTGTCTATTGAAATTCCAC
>JABHWQ010000504.1 GCA_018657655.1 Chloroflexota bacterium
CTTCATCCAGGAACAGCGCTTCAAGAGGAATAAAGATTGTGTCCGGTATCTGCTCGATAATGATATCGCAGTTGACAGACATGCCGGGCAACATCTTGTCGTCCACGTTATTCAGCAGGATAGTGGTGTCAAACACTTTTACTTTCGAGTCCCTGTCCTTATTGCGGGCCAGCGAGGATATGGTTGTGATCCTTCCACTGAACACAGTGTCAGGGTAAGCATCCAGCCGAATCGTGGCGACCTGGCCAGTGTCTATCCTGGAGATGTCTATTTCGCTCACTTCAACTTTTGCCCTTAGCTCTGACATGTCCGGCAAGCCGATAAGCGGCCAGCCGGGCCACACCTGATCGTCGTTCTTATATTTTTCACGGGTCATATAGCTATCTCGTACAATAGCTATCCCCGGTGTGGGCGCCAGGATAGTAAGGCTGGCAAGGGATTCCTCGGCATCTTCCAGCTTGGTCCGTGCCTGTTTTACTTTCAGCTCCAGTTTGTTGAACTCCATGCTCTGGACCATTTTCCGGTTTTCTATCTCAGCGCGAGATTGCTCCAGGCTGATAGCTGATTTTTCAAGGGCCAGTTCCTTGTTCTTGCGGTCTATCTCGGCATCGAATTCCGCCTTCTCCAACTCAAGCTTTGAAAGCTTGTAGTTGATCTCGGCTACCTGAAGGTCGGACTCGAGATCCTCTATCTCCGATTTGTTACTGACTTTTTCCTTGGACAACTCGGCCATGGCGATATCGAGTTCGTTGCGGGCACTGGTGATCGCCTGCTCAACAACTGATCGGTCGAACTGGATTAACTGGTCGCCCTTCTCAACTTTCTGACCGTCGTCGACTATCAGGGCAATCTTTGGGTAAGCCCCTCTGATCTTCAGCAGAGGAGCTGTGATTACTCTAGAGCGCACTGCTTCCAACTCACCGGAAACAGTAACACTGTTAACAAACTCCCCACGCACCAGAGTATAAACCGGCACTGAAATGTTCAGCGGATTTCCACAGCCGAGCCCAATGCAGAGCAATGCGATTGCGCCAGAAGCCAGCAATGATAACTTGTGCAAAACTATCACTCCTTTATACACTGAGTATTGTAATTCATCTATTTATCAACGCTTCATCGGGCTTGCGAAGCGCCAGGTTCTCGCCCCCTGAAAGCCCTGAGTCAACAACAGCGAAATCCTCACTCTTTTCTCCCAACCTGATTTCCAGTTCCCGGTAGAAATCTCCAGAAAAAGAGTAAACCACTTTTGCGCTGTCCTGAGTAAAAACTGATTCCAGCGGTACTACAACAGCCTGCTCAATCCTATTGGTACAAACAGTACAACGGGCCGTGAGACCGGGTACCAACCCTTCGTGAAGACTATCTATCGAAACAATTGTTTCCACAGCCTTAACATTCGAGCCGCGGCTGACAGGCTTTGCCACCTTGGCCACACTGGACACTATGCCGGTGAGTTTAAGATCGCTCAACGAGGGGATAACCAACTCCACTTCCTGGTCTTTCTCCACGCCCTGTACGTCTGTTTCACTCAATTGAAGCTTTACCTGCAGGGCGGAAATATCGGGAATATTTACAACAGGCAAAGTCCATAATACTGAACCACCCTGGTAAACTTTTACATCTTCAACCGGATTAATTTCATATAACAGGTATCCGTCAACAGGAGCTTTGAGTATCAGTCTCTCAAGATTTTTCCGGCCCTGTTCAATTTTAGTATCTTCCTGCCTAACCAGCAGCCTTTTCTGGTTAAGAATCTCGTTGTGCAGGGCGCGCTCGGATTTGAGTTTTTTGCTGCTCTTGGAGGCCTGAATCAGCGAACGCTCGATTTTAAGTTCGCTGATTTCTTTTTCACGAGGGGAGACAAACTCAAGACTGGCCAACTTCAGACGAGCCGCCTCGGCGGATGAGGACTCACTTTTGATTTCCGCCTCGAGTTGGGCGACTTTAGCGGAATGCTCGCTTTCGATCTGCGAAATTTCGGCCTGGATGTTTGTCTTCTTTAATTCTGACTCATCGAGTATTTTCAACAGCCATTCATTTTCGTATTCAACCACAACATCACCCTTATTGACCCACTCACCCTCCGGCGCCAGGAAAGAAATCTTAATCCATGGAACTCCCGCAAGTTGGGGAGTGGTCAGGACGTGCTTCCTGTTGGATTCCACCACACCCTCCGCTGCCACGCTGGAAACAAAATCCCGCCTGGCTGCCTCACGGGTAAGAGGCATGTTACTGGCGGAACCACTGCCACATGCGCTACCGGCTATTTGCACGGTCACTAAAAAAAACAGGAAAAAACGCACTGGCAACGCCTCTTAACAGAGATGGATTGATGCACAAGTGAAGAATCCGGTATGAAGGTAACTCTGAAACTGGCAATATATAAACCGCGTCTGAAGGCGACAACTTGCGCGATGATTGCTATGCGGAAATCCGTTTTCGGGAAAAGAACGGCTACCAGATTACAACTTTAATACGCCCAAAGTATCGTAAAAGTTCATTTTTAGTTGACTCTCTGCCTTTATCCCGACAATTGCCGCCATACATACTAACATATATTAACGGAAAATATATTAATTATGAAGGTTCACAATCCATCCTATATGTATTTAGACAATCAAAAAAGAATAATATTACAAAAAGTTTCATCGGCTTGAGTTGAATTCCCCCCCTTTATTTTTCGGAACGTCCCACCAATAGGTAGGTGCTATTATGGATAGCAAGTCAAGTGCCTTGCTGATACAGATGAACGAGTATCTTAAAGAGATTCGGGATTTTCTTGAGCCTATGAGTCTGGAGATTCAGTCTCAACGGAAGAATCGCCTTCGGTTTCAGGACGAAATCCAATTGGCTGCTGTTTCTTTAGCTCATCGGTCATCTCTGGAGAGACCATGCCAGTCGCCCGACCAAACAACAGGAGAAGGCCAGCAAGACAAGCCTGAGGGGGAGGCAGGCCAGACCCGCCTTTGACGCACCCGCCCCGTAAATTGCCAAGGGCTTCGCACACGGGGGCGGCTGGACAATCTTCATTATTTATTGGTCGAGTGATTTCAGGGAGGGCGAATTTAATTAAATTTTGTTGTTCAATAATACGCTTAAATTCTTCACCGATCCCAAATTTTGTCATTAGCTGCCCCATGGGCTAAAGGTTCTTTGAAAATTGACAATGGGCACGGCAACCTATTAGGTGTCCCTTGTTATAAATAAAAAAAGCGGAACAAAGAATGCTCCGCTTTTACTATGGTAATGAATTCGCAGATTGTCAACAGTAGCTACTTATTCTCATTGTCTTCGTCAAATTCAAGTGCAAGCGCGATATTGTCACCATATTTTGGGTAAGACCTATTGAGCATTTCTTTGAATTTGCGCCAGTTGGGCGCGGCTCGCATAAGGGCCATAGAGCCATCAATAATAGATTTGAGTGTAGGATTGCCGACTTTACCAGTAAGCCATTGATGGTGCTTTTGTTTGCGGTGTCCCTTTTCTGTGGGTGGGTTAATTCGGCGAAGCTCTTCAAGAGCACCCGGTGCAAGGCGGTCATAAATAATATCGTTAGTATAGTGCCCAATGACACTTGGCCGCTTAACAGATTTTGGGTCCCAGGGCCAACCTTTCAAGCGGAATATTTCTCGGTAAAAATCATCGGGAAAAGTCTTGGTCCATGCCCTGTATTCTTCGGCTATGAATTTTTCAAGAATTCTGGCGAGTGCGTCCTTGACGCGAAAATCTTGGTAGCCGGTGGCTTCATCTACGAGGGCAATAACTCCGACTTTAGCAAATGCGTGAAGAAGGACAGATGCTTGAGTTGCTAAAAATACTTGTGATTTTGTAAGTGAGCCTTGGTCTCTTGCTTTCAGGACGGCCTTGCAAATATCAACCAATATATCCGCCTCAAACCCCTGAGAGCGGACCCCTGTTAAGTTGTTAAATATTATGGGATTACTAATCTTATCTCTTAGATCGTCATCAACTTCGGGACCAATGGACTTAGTGTTAGTTGTTTCGATAAGGGCGTTACTTCCAGTTCTTTTTAAACCAATGGCCTTTGCCATGCTTCTTCTTAAAATTACTCTACGGCCATCGTCGAGTACGAAGCAATCTATGGAAGTATTGGAAGCATTCAACGTGCCCTGATGAGTTGCTTTTGGATGTTTTTCAGTCATCGCGCCACCCCTAATCCTCTAAGGATTGTGTAGTTGAAGAGGTCTTCATGCTTGCGGTGATTGTAGCGGTAGCAAAATTCTGTGATGTAACGCGGGAGATACCGCAGACTAACCTTATGATACTGGCCGACTATTCCGCGCTTGAGCAGCGCCCAAAATGATTCTATGGTGTTGGTGTGGGTATTGCCATCAACATACCACACACTGTGATTAATAACCTTGTGGGGCATCATCTGCTTAATGCGGATGTAGCCGCCAAACTGATCGGTCATTAAGGTGGTATTGGTAATGTCAACGTTACGGCGGATGAGTTGTTGGAGCTTGCGGGATTGGAGTTGGTCTTTACGGACTACGCGGGCTTTGACTTTGCCGTTACGTTCAACCATGCCGAGTACAGGTATTTTCTTGGTGCCGCGTCCACGCGGATGGTGCTTGTCGTCTGGCCCTGTCTTGCGTGGCTTGCCACCTATATAGGTTTCATCAACCTCAACGATGCCATGAAGCATGTTGCGCTGTTCAGATTCGTACATGGCCTCACGGATTTTCATCGAGATTCGCCATGCTGTATCTTTGTTGACTTTAAGATCACGCGAAAGCTGGCGGGCGGACAAGCCTTTCTTAGCGTTGAGCATTAAGCAAACGGCCAAGAACCATTTTTGAAGCGGGAGCTTAGTATTGTGGAAGATAGTTCCTACAGTAACGCTGAAAGAGGTATTGCAGCTATTACAGTGGTGTCGATTTTCCTTTAGCATTGGGGTTGCTTTGGTGGACTTGCAGTAGGGACAGCGTGGCTCATTTTTCCAACGGGCTTGCTCAAGGAAGGATAGGCAAGCGTCTTCTGTTGGAAATAATTCAAAAATCTCGACCAAGTTCATCACTACCTCCTGTTGGGACGTTACATAATTATAATACAGGAGGATTGAAAAGTCAAGAGTTATTTACTACCTATTGATGGGACATTCCGTTATTTTTTAGATTTATTATCATTCGTAATCATAAAAAATGTGGAGAGCAATTTATGTTAGAGAAAACACTCAAGCCCCTGCGCGGGCTTCGGGAAATATACAGAATAGGCATGGGCCCATCAAGCAGCCACAGCATGGGACCACGCCGCGCCGCTGAACTCTTTCGCGATAAGCACCCAGGCGTTGGAGACAGCTTCAGAGCCACGCTCTACGGCAGCCTGGCAGCCACCGGCAAAGGCCACCTGACTGACCTGGCGGTACGCGAGGCGTTTCAGCCGAAAGAATGCAAAATAATCTGGCGGGCACAGACTTTTCTGCCCGAGCATCCCAATGGCCTCAAGCTTGAGGCCCTGAGCAGCGATGGTAAAATATCCGCGTCCTGGACCGTGTTCAGCACCGGCGGCGGTGAGTTAACCGATGAGAGTGGAATAGTCGGTGGAGGGCCAGTGGCAGAGTATCCGTTCCAGACGATGGATGAGTTGATGCAAATCTGCGCAAATCAGGAGCTACCGGTCTGGGCAGTGGTGGAACGCCATGAGACAGACCTTTGGCCCTGGCTGGGAGATATCTGGGACGCCATGCAGGAATGCCTTCGTAGCGGAATCGTCAGGGATGGCATACTGCCCGGACCGCTCAAGGTCAAACGCCGCGCTCCTGAAAAGCTGGCAAAGGCCCTTGAGATGAAAGGCGCACTGCGGGAGATGGGTATCATCTGCGCTTACGCACTGGCCGTAATAGAAGAAAACGCGGCAGGCGGTACGATTGTCACAGCACCCACCTGCGGCTCGGCCGGTGTGATTCCGGGTCTGCTTTACTACTTGCAGGAACACGAAGGCGTCGAGAGAAATCCCATTCTGCGTGCACTGGCCACCGCCGGAATCGTGGGTGCGCTGATC
>JABHWQ010000007.1 GCA_018657655.1 Chloroflexota bacterium
ATCCTGAATGAAGAGGAACTGCTGACCATGCTCAGCAAGGATAAGTCGTAATGTGAATCATTAGTCCCGCCCCTCAATCGATGAAAACTCAACCATGGTATGACGATGGGCTCTGTTTCGAATGTAAACTCTGCGGTAATTGCTGTAGTGGAATTCCGGGGCATGTGTGGATCACGGATGAAGAAATAGAATCAATTGCTGGGCACCTTGAAATCGAAGAAACAGATTTTAGAAAACATTATGTTGTGAATGTAAGGGGAAAGGGAACTAGCCTAGTCGAACGGCAGAATAGTGATTGTGTATTTTTCAATAGTAACTATGGGTGCGTTATATATGATCACAGACCACTTCAGTGCAGGACATGGCCTTTCTGGAAGGGGATTGTAGAAACACAAAAAACCTGGGTCGATACTGCAACAACTTGCCCAGGCATCGGGCAGGGCAATAAATTCAGTGCAGAAGACATAACTGTTTTGATAAAGTGATAAAAGATTTGCTCATTGGTAATCACGTGGTAAAATATTCATATAGATTTTTTAATTAATTTAAAGGGGGTTTTCCATGATCAAGATCACTGATATAGCAAAAGAAAAGCTCCTCCCAGTGTTTGCCGAAAATCCGGGGAAGCTACTCAGAATTGTCATTAATGGCGTGGGCTGAGGGGGCCCCAAGTTGGGAATGGCTCTGGATGAGCCTTCAGAAAACGAGCAAACTGTAGAAGTTGATGGAATAGATGTTTTGATTACTGACGATGTTAAACCATATGCATCCGGAAATGTGCTGGATTGGGTGGATGCGTATGGAGATGAGGGATTCACGCTACAGCCCGAATCAGGCTCGTGCTGCTAATTTGACGATCAAGTAAATCACTGAATGGACCCGGAGGGGCAGGCCCTAGCATGAAAGGCTGCCCCCCTTTTCGGTAAATGAACATAAATAGTACCTATTTGCAATCAACACACAACATTGACTGTAGTAGCGAGATCATACCGAAAAAGGGCTTACAGCTTGATCCATGGCAAAACTGACGTCATCGATCAGGCCTGCAGTCCTTTTTGTTTTGCACGAGATGGAATCCGGTAGAACCCATAATCATCACTATAACCCCTCGATGCCAGCAGTGCGTTGACAAGAAGTTATGGTTTTTGCGTACAAAAAGCAGCCGTGCTTGCAGCCTTGGCAAGGGCAATTGGCGTCCCGGCTCGGTTAGGATTTGTCAATATCCGCAATCATCGTCTCGATGCTGACTGGGTGAAGATGTTTTCTACCTACGTTGTAGTCTTTCATGGTTTCACAAAATTGCTGATTTACGGGAAATTGATCAAGACTACCCCTGCCTTCGATCTCAGAATGTGTAAAGAAAATGGCTTTATCCCCGTAGACTTCGATGGTAAAAGTCATGCGATGCTGCATTCTAACGATGAAAATGGTGAGACTCATATAGAGTATCTCGATCCAATTGGGAGTTATGATGATATTCCGGTTGATAATATAATGGAGTCTGTAACGAAAGTTTACGGCCCAAAAGTTCCCGAATGATGGAAGGCAGGAGTCTGGGATTATTATCTTAAACCGCAAAATTCAATCGGAGGCAAATTGTGTCACGAGTCAGATTATTAGGCAATGACGAAGCCCCTGAGAAAAGTAAGGAAATATTTGAAAAGATCGAAGCAAATGGAGCCACAGTCTTAAACCTGTATAGAGCAGTCGGCCACAGTCCATCTACCATAGCTGGTTTTATTAAGCTGGGAAACGTCCTTTTGAATCGAGCGGAACTGTCACCTAAGCTGCGTGAAATAGCTATTTTAAGGATAGCGAATCTGACCGGAAGTGAATATGAATGGACTCAGCATGTCCCTATCGCACTGGAAGTTGGGGTAACTCAACAGCGAATTGACGATATTGCTAAATGGAAACGTTCGAATAGTTTCAATCCGGTGGAGAAAGCCGTGCTGCAATACACTGACGAAGTGGCGCAAAACGTCAAAGTTATGAACGAAACCTACAACGCTTTAAAAGGGTTTCTGAATGAGCGCTGTATTGTTGAGTTGACCGTATCTATTGGCTACTGGGGAATGATAGCTCGAGTCCTGGTACCACTTGAAATTGACATCGAAGCACAATCTGTGTGTTCCGCAACGGATCTGCTAGGTAAAAAGAAAGACGGGGCATGAAGTCCCGTCTTGAATCTCATTGTTTGGCCTATCTGAAAAGTCAGACTATTCCAGTCAATCAGCTTGCTACTGAAGAACCGTTTCTCAGGTTTAGGAGTATATCTTCAAGCTCTACTAAAAGCTCCGTTGCAGTATAATCTCTCGGATCAAAGCGTGCCCTGGTTTCTCCCTTCTCGGTCAGTACAACATACCAATCTTGGTCCAGAATAACATTGAATCCATCATTTTCATCTTTGGTCGAAATCATACCCCAGACTTTCATCATAGCTAAGTTACTCTCCCGTACAAATTTTAACGACTATTGGGAAACTATCGCCTCTGCTTGGGTGAAAATATGCTTTCCAATATTTATCCACGTTAACATGATAATCGGTTGTGAGACTAGCGAACAGTGTGTATGCCCTCATTATTTATATGCCAAACCCGCTTTTTAATGGAGGGCTAGCCCCACACATCACGCTCATGCAACCCCGAGGTATTGTTGGTGATAACGGTCGCATATATTGTGTGAATTGACAGTTATGGTATAATACACCAAATGGAAAACGACTCTGCAGGAAATGACGAACAGGGTATCACTCTTTCAGATAGCGCGCAACCTGTAACAGGCGATCCTAAAGCAACGGCTGACCGTCTGGAAAGGGTTGAGGCGGCTTTGGGTTTACTGTCAACCCATCTGCAAACATCGACCAAAGGATCTGAATTACTTGAGGCTGAACACTCACGCAGCCTCCTTTCCTCAATAGCGTTCGGGTTTTCCGCCATAGCCCTCATCGCCATGTGGGCCGTAGATTTGGCGATAGAAGATGATGACGTCGAAATTGTGGGTTTCACCATAGGCATGTCCCTGCTTTTGCTGGCAGCCGTCATTGACCTGTATTCGGCTTCCCTCCTGCGCAATGCAGTTCACAGAGCTATCCTAGAGAAGGAGCCTTCCCGTCTGGTTTTGATACAACAAAACTGGAAACGCGTCTTTCAGTTGGACTACTGGAAGACCATCCGGGATAAGGCACCTGAGTTCTATCGATACCAGATTATGCGTACTACTGCGCTTTCAGTTTATATCGCCGCTGGGATAGCTTTGATAGTTTCTGTTATCACCATTAACTGACACAATCTTCGATAGCTTCTTTGTTTACCGGGTATTTACCGATTTATAACCGTTTCTAACCTGTTGTTGACCTGAACCTTTACCGCTCAATGCTAGCCTGAAGATGAGGTAATCATCTATGACAGGGGCTAGCATCACATTAAGTTTAATAGCAATCGTGGTCTCCTTTTTGGTAGGTATATTAAGCGGGTTTCCGCTCGGAGCTGAAGGCGATACTACCGGTACTTCAGGGGAGACCTCAGAGTTCGATGCTGCAGGTATCGAAGAAGTTGGGGAGCGTTTCGAACTTAGCTACAATGCCATAATCACAGACATTGCTTCATTTCAACGCGATCCTTCTCTTGAGCGTGCCAATGCGCGAAAAGAAGTATTCAGAGAATTCGCTCAACAATTAGTTGGGGAGTACAAAGATTTTGGCGATGGGCTTCAGGGGCAACTCGATGAACTAACTTCTCAAGCCATTGAGGAAGAGCAACAGTAGGCACGTATCTTCTCAGCCAGATTGACGATCGTCAATCAAATCAACCACTATTGTTTATCTGACTTTTTAGCTCTCTTTTTCTTCTGAGGTTTACTTTTGTTATCAGGTTCAGTCACAGCATCATCTGAGTTATAATCTTCAGTTACCTGGATCGAATCACCTGTTTCGGTTTCCTCAGTATCTTCAGACAGCCTAGGAACATCCAGTATGTCTTTGACCCCAGCCGACCGCATCATTTCTTCCAATTCGCTAATTTCAGGTGTTTTGTCTCTACCTGTGTCATGTTTGACTTCCGTTCCCTCGGCCGTTAGGTCAGCGATCCCGAACATCTCCGCCATCCCGTTGATATCGGAAAGCGCGTCAGTTTTATCGATATCATCTGGCTCAACAACGGTTTCAGTTAACTCATCGGGATCGGTGGAATTGGACCCTAACATTGCTGCGGGCAAGTCCTGATCAGTTGGATACCATCCATACCATCCCGTAATGCCACACCTACTGCAAGTGACTTGGCTAGCTACATAGCCATGAGACCCACAGGAGTCACATCTGAAAGTCTTCCTCGCACCATAACCGAGAGTCGATTGGAGATTATCCCATATTACTTCCAGTCGTTCACCAACCTCTTGAGTATTATTAAGCGCATGTCGTGAGTTATTAACAGCACCGGTCACATCTTCTGGGAGTGATTTGAGTGCACCCATAGATTCGCTGATATCTGCTACTGATTCTTCCAATCTCTTTATTTGGTTCTTGGTTTCTTCATCTATGTTATCTCCACCATCGATTCCCCTGGTCTGCGCCTCAGCATCACGCACTTCTTGCAGCTCTGTACTCACTTGATTCACTCGGTTTTCAAGCCGGTCGATAGAAACACGAATTGATCCCAGAATATCCTTCATTTCTTCAGCGACCATTTCTGTTTCCTCGGTCACTTTGGTTATTCCTTCCTCTAGTTGCCCAAACTTGTTTAGATTGGATTCTGTTTGAGAAATTCTGCCTGTTAAATCAGCTGTTTTTGGCAACTAAAAAGGGACCCACCTTCGGCCATTATAAGGGGGACCACCTAACAGGTTAAAGTTAGCCATCAAGTCATTGTGCATTCCCTCAATCTCAGGTTTTCCTTGAAGCGGTAGCTGTCACCGTTCATTTC
>JABHWQ010000380.1 GCA_018657655.1 Chloroflexota bacterium
AAGAATGCGGCACTATTGTAGTAAGTCGTAACCCGCGGGAGTTGGATGTGTTGAACCAGTTGGTTGAAATGGGCACGGCAGCCGGTGTCCAGGACCTGCGGATTATGGACCGTGATGAGTTGGCCGAGCGGGAACCTGCCACGATGGGTACCAATGCCCTGATTTCTCCAAACGGCGCGATAGTGGACAGCGAAGCCTTTGTACGAGCTGTGGCTCGGGATGCCGGCAAGCTGGGAGCAGTTTATATAATGAATGCCAGGGTAACAGCAATCCATGGCAATACCGTGGTCAGTACCGCCGGTGATTTCAAGGCCGGACACGTGATCAATTGCGCAGGTCTCTACTCTGATAGAATTGCTTCGATGATGGGTACGGACAAGGGACGCAGAATAATTCCCTTTCGTGGTGAATACATGGAGCTGGAGGGCTTGAATGTTAACTCCATGGTTTACCAGGCCCCTGATCTTAAGTACCCGTTCCTGGGTGTGCATTTTACAAAAACTGTCGATGGCGATGTGTTGGCAGGGCCCACTGCCATGCTTTCTTTCGGCCGCGAAGCTTATGACAAGCAGATTATCCCCGGAGACAGCGCCCGCATGATATCCACGGTCAATTTCTGGCGCCTGGTATCCAGTAGAAAATTTCTGCGCCTGGTCTGGCAAAATGGCAAAATATCATTTTCTGACCGCGCTTTTCTGGCCGAAATTCTCACCTTGGCAAAGGGTGTGGAAATGAGTCAGATCAAGCCATACCGCTCTGGAATCAGGGCGCAGATGGTGGACCGCAGCGGCAGGATGGTCGACGATATGGTCGTTGAATATCTTGAAGGCAGTACCCACGTTCTCAATGCGGTGTCGCCCGGAATGACTGCGGCCCTGGCTTTCGCTTCCCACGTTGTGGATAATATTTTCTCCAGACGCTGAACAGTCCCTGATTGGTACTAAGGCCTGTTTTCTCCCCGGCCGCCCAAAACTTTCAACCCCCCCACCCTCTTTGCGCATTTTTTCAACAGTGTGAGCGTATCCGCACGTCAAGTCCCAGAGTTCTAAAATCCACGATGCTTTCAACTGTATATCAATGAAACATATACGTATTCAGATCGCGCTGGGCGCGATGTGGCATAAAACATGATAGTAGGAGGGATGTAAATAAACCTTATTCTTAAGGAATCTCTTGATGAACCTGATGATTATCGAAGATGATAAAGCTGTAGCCTACTGTCTCAAAGAGTATTTCAGCCTGGCCGGTTATGACAGCGAAGTGTTTACAAATCCGCGTGAGGGGGTGAGGGCTTTTAAACTGGGCGGCTATGATACGGTGCTTACTGACATAAAGATGCCGGAACTAAATGGCCTGGAAGTCCTGCAGGAGATCCGCTTACAAGACTCAACCGCACGCGTGATCATTATGACAGGATACGCCGATCTCGAAAACGCAATTGCTGCTATCAATACCGGTGCATACGCATTTTTTCGCAAGCCTCTGGAAATGGATAAATTGAAAGAGTGCCTGCAAAAAATCGAAAGGGAAAACGAGCAAGGAAAACATACTCGTGATCTGGGTGACGAGCTTGTAAAGCTTTGCCTGGAACTCAAGGATTTCGAGCAATCCATTGGTGTCCCTCGCAGTCTGGGCGACGATTCTATGCGCAGGCGGGAAACTGATGAGAAAGCATAACTGAATTTCTCGACTGGAGGGTTTCTGATGTCGGAAGATAAGAAAATAGAAGAGTTGAACAAGCAGATGGCAAAGCAGGAAGATCTCGTGGCCAAAATCGCCAGCGGTGATCAGGCTTCTGATGAAAAATATCTCACTTTCAAGCTTGCAAGGGAAGTCTACGGTCTCGAAATACTCAGTGTTCGCGAAATTATCGGATTGCTGCCGATTACCCGCGTGCCCCGTATGCCGGAACATGTCCGCGGTGTGATAAACCTGCGCGGCAAGGTTATCCCTGTAATCGATCTGAGAGTAAAATTCGGTATGGAAGTGGCGGAGGAAACCAGCGAGACCTGCATAATAGTTGTCGATGCGGAGGACGGTAACGGCGATCTGCTGATCGGGATCCTGGTTGACAGTGTTAGCGAAGTGCTGGATATCAGTGACAAGAACATCGAGGATACTCCCGAAATGGGCTCGACTGTCGATGCCGGATATATCTCGGGAATTGGAAAGGCCGGAGATAAGGTCGTAATCTTGTTGGATATCGTCCGAGTCTTGGAAACTCAAGAAATTACGATTCAGTAATCGAGCTACTTATACTTATTTCGGTGGAAAACTTCCGCCACAGTATCTCTTAAGGAAAATGATATGGTCAGTATGGAAAAGAAAATATTCGACAAGTTGCGCAAGCTGGTATATGACAAAAGCGGGATTTCTCTGGGAGATCATAAAGAGGCATTGGTCACGGCCAGAGTGGGCAAACGTATGCGCTCCATGGGCTTTGAAGACTACGAGGACTACCTGGATCACCTTGTCGCTGATCAGAGCGGCCAGGAAGTGGTCCAGTTACTAGATGTCATCTCCACCAATGTGACTCATTTTTTCCGCGAGGCCCAGCATTTCGATGTGCTGGCCGATCTTCTCCGGCAGTGGTCCGACGAGGGGCGAAGCCGTTTTCGTATCTGGTGCGCCGCGGCTTCAAGTGGCGAGGAACCGTATACTATCGCGATGATGATGCGTGAAGTGCTGGATAACAGCGCCGATGCAAAAATGCTGGCCACGGATATCTCGACCCGGGTACTGGAAAAGGCCCAGGCGGGCGTTTACGAAGACAGGCATGTGGAAAAAATTCCAGAGAAGTTGCTGAGAAAATACTTCGACAAGCGCGGCGGAGACAACAAGGGGTTGTGGGAAGCCCGCCAGAGCCTTAAGCAACTGATCAAGTTCGGCAGGCTTAACCTCTCGGAATTTCCGTACAAGCTCAAGGGGCCGCTGGACGTCATTTTCTGCCGGAACGTGATGATCTATTTCGACAATGACATGCGCAGCCGTGTTCTCGCCAACATGTATAAATTGCTCAGACCCGGAGGATACCTGATGGTGGGCCACGCGGAAAGCCTGACGGGACTGGTGAGTGAATTTAAAAGCGTCCGTCCGTCAGTGTATATTAAATCGTAAAGCATGCCAGTCTTCCAGGACGAGATTGCTAAATTGTTTCCCTTCATTGCGGGATACTGCCTTTGAGATCAGTTTGCCGAGGTGTGCACGTTTTAGGTTCGATTGGTGCATCGGCGGGAATGCTTGATAAATGAAGTCCCTCACAAAAGCTATTTGGATAATGATGGCCGCTTTGGCCGTAACTTCCCTGGCCATCCTGCTGAACCTCCCTGTGATG
>JABHWQ010000126.1 GCA_018657655.1 Chloroflexota bacterium
GCCGCCACGCCCTTGAGACCAAATTGAAGGATATGCTTGAGCGACTGGATATCGGCGTTTTCTCCCGTATCTGCCTTCAGTCCCACTTTTTCGCCCTGAGTCTCCATAGTTTCAATGGTTTTCTCCGGGATGAAAGTTGCCGGGCCTTCCCCGAAATCGGTTTTGCCGCCTGATTGGGCCACTTTTTGCTTGAAGGTCTCTCTGATCTCAACGCACTGGTTGATGAGCTTCACCAATCTATCGGCGTCAAAATCAACGTTGGTCAGCGTAGAGAATACCGCTTCGCAGGTGAACCGGTTAACCACCGGATTGCTTACTCCAACTCGGCGACCTTCGATAGCCACCAGCGATAACCCCTTGACTGCGTAGAGTAGCAAGTCCTGAAGGGCCGAGACTTCCGGTTGCTTGCCGCATACCCCGACATTGGTGCAGCCTTCCCCTTTGGCAGTTTGTTCGCATTGATAGCAAAACATCGTTTCTTCCTCCTTACTTTTTCAAGAGCTTTTTTCTCTTTGACCTTAGCATAATACGACTGAACCGATAGGGTTTATGATTTAGGTCATATAGAGATGATAAATAGTTGAAACTGTAGCAGTCATAAAATTGAAGGGGAAAGTGTTGCAAATTCATTACATTTGCTAGAAATGAAATAGGATTGAGAAGCGCCAAGTGACTGTAATGTCACTTGGCGCTTCCATATTACTTGTTAAATTGATTTACAGGGTTTCCAGCATGAAGGTGTTGATATCGACGATTTTGATAGACTCATCACCTTCATTTTTAGCGGCCCTCTTCAGGTTCCAATCGCAGAAGGAGCAGGCAGTAACAACTGTACTTGCACCTTCGTCCCGAACATCCTGTAAACGGTTCTTGCTGGTGGTCATTGCCAGTTCCGGTTGTTCAACCGGATTGCGCCCGCAGCACTGGGTAACGCGCTTGGTGGAATGCATATCTTTGTAATCGATTCCCGGTACGCTCTGAATAATCTCACGAGGCTCTTTGTAGACTTTGCCGCCAAGTCTGACCATGTGACAGGGATCATGGTAGGTCACTTTCCCCTCGACACCCTTGGTCGGCTTGATTTTGCCGTCTCGGATCGCCTCAGCGATTATTTGGGTTTGATGAACGACCTGGAAGGGAAGCTCACCCAAAATTTTGGGATACTCGACAGCCAGATTGTGATAGCAACAGGCACATGATGTGACAACAGTTTTTGCTCCGGCGGTCTTAAAAGCTTCAACATTTTTAGCGGCAATATCTTTGTATGCCTTGGATTGACCGGATTGATCCAGCGGATTGCCACAGCAAAATTCGTTTTCGCCCAGTATGGCAAAGTCTACACCAGCAGCCTTGAGCATTTTAGCCGATGACTGGGCGAGTTCTTGAGCTCGGAATGAGGCTACGCAACCGGCAAAATATACAATCTCTCCGGTTTTGGGAATGTCCATCCCTTCCGCCCATTTGGCTCGATCTTTCTGGTCGCGCCCAAATCTGTTACCACCCTTTTCAATAGCGGCGGCATCTTTTTTCCAAGGCTCAGTAGGGCCATGGCCAAGGTCCACTAGATCTTCACGCCAGGCTTTGATAATGTTTACTTGTTCGCCATTGACTACACAACGGGAGTTGCAGCACGAGCCACAAAGACTGCATTCGTAAACATACTCGACGAACTTTGGCTCCATTTCAAGCTTACCTTCGAGCAAAGTTCGACCTGCCTGAATCCAGCCCTGAGCGGAATAGGATATTTTGCGATGTTGCTCCCAGGTAGGACAAAGTCGATTAGGAGCAGGGCCTCGCGGTGGGTAGGGAGTCCATGGACCCCTCTGGCAGACGCCACAAGCCTGGTCGTTCCATAATTTAAGATGATATTCGTTTAGTTTCGGATAATCCATAACGCCTCCTTAGTCCTCCATATCCGGTGGCATGCCACGGTGCATGATGTTATTTGGATCAATGGACTTCTTGACCGTTCGATAGAGTTCGAGGTATGACTTCTCGATGTGTTTGGTCATGTTCGGGAAAGGTCCGGGATAGTCAGGTACGTAACCGATTTCTATCCAGCCATCGTGGACTTCCTGAATGATATCAAAAATCCTGTCCATATCGGTCTCTTCATCGTAGACATAGATGGGGAAATTGTTGGCGTAATTGCCATCTACCCACCAGCCCATACCTCGGTTCAGTCCATATTTTTCACCAACTGCGTTATAGTGGTTAAAGATCTCTTTCGTCTTGTGAATGGGATGGAATCCACCGCAAGATA
>JABHWQ010000308.1 GCA_018657655.1 Chloroflexota bacterium
GGGGAAAAAAGAGGGAGCAGTGAAAGCGTTGCAACACAGTGCGCTGGCAGCATTGAGACGAGCGCTTTCAGAGGAATGGGACTATGTCGAAGAAGTTTGACGACATACTGAATGAATGTCTCGATCGCGCGGCAAAGGGGGAGGATGTTGAGCAGTGTCTGCGAGATTATCCTGAACTAGCCTCGCAATTAAGACCTTTGCTTGAAACGGCTTCAAAAGTTCAAGCCAGCAGTGATGCGGTACAACCCCGGCCTCAATTCAGAACGGCAGCCAAGCATCAGTTACTGGCACAAGTGCGTGCCAAAGAGCAAAAACAGCCTAAACCGGGATGGTTTACCTTCTTAGAGTGGCAGCGTCGATGGGCTTTTGCGGCGGTGGCCGTGATCCTTGTGGTGATATTGGGGGGAGGAACGACGGTGGCAGCGTCTACCAATGCCATGCCCGATGATTTTCTTTATCCGGTCAAATTGGCAGTTGAGGATGTACGTTTAACTTTTGCCGGATCTGATGTTGATAAATCGGAGCTTAGAGCGGAGTTCGCTAACCGGCGGGTTGAAGAGATATCCCAGATGGCAGACGACGGGAAATGGGAGGAGGTTGAAGCTTCTGCTGAGCGGCTTTCTGATCTATTAGAGAAAATTGCTGATGTGGCCACCGAAAAACGGGCGCAGGGTGGTATCGATGAAGAAGATGTTGCCAAACTGAGGAGAACGCTAGCGCATTATGCTACGGACCATCCGTTGATTTTTGCCAAAGCGATAGAGCAAACTCCGGATGAAGCCAAAGAGAGTATCAGGAATGCCCTTAACATTTCAGAGAGCTACTATGCAACGGCTATTCAGAACGTCAACATAGCGGTAAGTTCGGGCGAGATTCAGTCCGTATCTCCTGTACACAGAACGAAAATTATCAGCGGTATCATCCGAATGATCAATGACAGCAAGTGGGTCATTGGTGAAGAAGTTGTGGATGTGAATGACAATACCATAATTACCGGCTCTCCTAAAATTGGTGCTGGTGCCAGGATTGAAACACAGGTGCAAATAGACGGTTCTTTGATGGCTCGGAAAATCGAGGTGAAAACGGTGAGCTTTGGAATATCCAATGTTGATACTGCGGTTTCTCCGAGACCGACTGCCGTAGAGACTAGCAAAACCTCAGTGCCAAGAACTGTTGAAACGCCAACGGTGGTACCAGTTGAGATACCTTTTCCGGATGAAATAGTAGAGACACCAAGCCCAACACGGTCGAGAAAACAATTCGTCGATGTATTTGCAGTAGATGACATTGAAGCACCCCAAACTCCCGAGGAGGTATCCGATATTTCGGCTATCCGGAATTTTAGCGGTACTATCCGGAGAATAACTGATTCCGAATGGACGGTGGGTGCTCGCACAGTGATAGTCGATGTTAATACTGTGGTAAGAGGCGATCCTACAGCCGGGGCAGCAGCCAGGATTTGGGTCACAGTGCAACCGGATGGCTCGCTAGTAGCCAGATTGATTTGGGTAAAAAATAGCAGCGTTCAAGTACCCAATACGATCGTTATCGAAACTCCCCAGCTCACGGTGGAGAAACCGTCGGTTGAAACAAACACCGGAATCGATTCCAGTCGGCCGTAATAGGGCTAGATCACAAAACCATGAAAAGATCGCAGTTGCGGTGATTGCTTTACTGGCTCTCGTAGATGCTAGTGCTACTCCGGCAATTGAATGAGGACATAATCACCTTGCATGTCATTCCCGCGAAAGCGGACATCCAGATGGGTGGGGAAAGTAGATTCCGGCTCGGAGGCCGGAATGACGTACCGCATTTATTTGCCGAAGTAATAAGATTGTGCCCAACCGGTACACTTCCGCTTAATCCCCTTTCAATTGATCTTAGTTAACAGGCCCTTCCTTTCGGCAAATGCCTCGTGTTTCTGATATAATGACGTCGGAATTTCAAGGCATATTTCACCATATTTGAGGAGGGAGAAATTGACTGAAAATCAAAAAATAGTTGTCATCGGCGCAAATGCTGCCGGTTTAAGGGCAGGAGCCAGGGCCAAGAGATTGTTGCCCAATGCCAGCATTACGGTGATTGATCATGGCAGATATATCTCTTATGGTGCATGCGGCATGCCTTACGTGGTATCCGGAGATATTGAGTATGCCGACGAACTCAGGCGGACCGCTTATGGCGTTATTCGTGATGCGGATTTCTTCAGATCGGCCAAGGGACTGGAAGTCATCATCCAGACCGATGTTGAAAAGATCGACCGTGAAGCCAAGAAGATCATCTGTAAATCGCTGATAACCGGTGAGACCTCAGAGTACTCTTACGATAAACTGGTAATAGCTACCGGTTCTAACCCCATCATTATCCCCGGTGTTCCAACAGGTAGCAAACGTATTTCCACTTTTAAAACCTTTGAAGATGCTTTGGCTATACAGGAAGCTTTCCAGAAAGGTCAAATCGAAAAGATAGGTCTGATTGGAGCAGGTCCTATTGGTTGTGAACTGGCTGAAGCTGCTGGTGCCATGTGGGGAGCGGAGGCAATTCTAATCGATGCGGCCCCCAATATTTTGCCTGCCATGCTTGATGTGGAAATGGCACGTCCTATTGAGAACTATTTGAGAAGTGAAGACGTCAAAATATATACCGATTGTCCGCTGGAAGGGATCACCGAAACAGAAGACGGCCTGGTTATTAAAACGCCCAAAGGTGAATTCGAAGTAAATCATGCAGTAATCGCTGTGGGCGTCAGGCCGAATACAAAACTTGCCGCCGATTGTGGGCTGGAGCTTGGCAAAGGTGGCGGAATCGTGGTCGATGAAAAGATGACCACCAGCGATCCTGATATCTTTGCCGCCGGCGATTGCGCTGAGTTGAAACACCTCATTACAGGCAAACCGATTCAACTCCCTCTCGGTTCGCTGGCCAATAGACAAGGACGGGTGATAGGTTCCAATCTGGGTGGTGGTGATGAGCGATTCGGGCCGGTCGTGGGAAGCGCGGCGGTTAAGATATTCGATATGAACGTTGCCTCCACTGGCCTTACGGAAAAAGCGGCCAAAGATGCTGGTTTTGATGTAGGTGTTGCATGGGGCACTGCCACTGACATTGCTGACTATTATCCGGACAAACAGAACCTTTTCCTGAAACTGGTTTATGATAAGGGCACAACCAAACTTCTGGGTCTCCAGGGATATAGCCAGGGTGAAGTAGTCAAACGAATAGACGTCTTTGCGGCACTGCTCAAGCACGATGGGAAGCTGGAAGACCTGTTGGATGCCGAGTTTGCTTATGCTCCACCCTATGCCCCGGCAGTCGACCCATTGTATTCCATTGGGTGTACCGCCAGAAACGATTTACTGGAGGGGCTCAAAGCTTTGCCGCCGGATGCTTCTATCGATGACAAGCTGGTTGTGGATGTGCGCCGTACTCAAGAAGCGGCCGATAGGCCCTTGCCGGAAGAGAGTTGCCAGAATATTCCGTTTGAGACTTTCCGGGATTGCTGTGCAGACGTATCGAAGGATAAAGAAGTTGTAGTTGTTTGCTCCAAAGGGGTTCGGTCATCAGAGGCCGCAAGGATTCTTAAACAGGCCGGCTGTGCTGATGTTAGCTATGTGGGCGGTGGTTCCCTGATGAAACTAGGTCAATAGACCATCGTTTGTACTGAAAAAGTCGTGTGGGTGCCAACTGTGCCCGCACGACTTTTTTATATTTTCACCGAAAGAACGGATTGTTTTGCTTCTCAAAACCTATGGTCGTTTTGGGTCCGTGCCCCGGTAGTACCACGGTTTTATCCGGTAGTGTGAAGAGCTTGTCGCGTATGCTGGAAATGAGCAGTTGATGACTGCATCCCGGCCCGTCGGTTCGTCCGATACCCTGATTGAACAGCGTGTCGCCACAAAATGCAACGCCATATCCCACAATGCATATGCCTCCGGGGCTGTGCCCGGGAGTATGCCGAATTTCAAAGCTAAGATCCCCAATATCGATAGTATCGTTGTCCTGGAGCAGTCTGTCCGGTGGGGGAGGTGCTTTGATCATAGGATCGAACCTTGTCATTTGACTGTAATCAGAGCGCTCGAGATTGTTAGCTTCAGCTTCATGTACGGCAAAGGTTGCTCCGGTGGATTCCTTGATGTATTTTGTGGCTCCAAGGTGATCCGGATGGGTGTGCGTGGCCACAATCGAGTGAATTCTCAATCCCAGTTCGTTGATATTACTCATGATTTTCATGGCATCACCGGCGGGATCGATAACCATTCCATCACGTGTTTCGTCTGATCCGACAAGGTAACAATTGGTCCCGAAAGGCGCCACCTCAATGCATCGATAAATCATCTTTACCATTTAAAAAACTCCTGCCTAATCCTGTTTTGATTATAACAGAGGATTCTGGGCGAAAATGGTTGACCTGGAAACTATAACGTGGTATATTAGTTGCCAAGGAAACTAAATAGCTGCTGAATAAACTGGAGAGTACTGGATGAAACGTAATGAGAGCCGGCCCGAGGAAGCCCTGTATATCATGCGGAATTTGCTGAAAATTGGTAGCGGGCTGCATCGAAATGGCGATAGAATTGCCGGTGAATATGGATTAAACCAGCAGCAGTTCGTGGTGCTCACTGAAATTATCGATAGAGGCCCGATCAATCAGAAACAACTCATTGGTGGGCTGGTAATCGAAAAATCCAATCTCTCAAAAATTGTCAAGAAACTAAAGAGTCTCGGATTCATCAGAATTACGCCATCGCCTGAAGATGGTAGAGCCACATTGCTTAGTGTTACCAAGAAAGGTGAATCTGTTTGGCAAGAATGTATGGGGAAGCTAAACACCTGGAGCGTTAGCTGGATAGAACCGCTGACCAGCGATGAGATCGACCAGATAAAGAAGATTTTGGTAAAATTGAAAGGACTACCAATATAGCGATTTTTAAATCAGGAGTGGTCGAGTAACCGGTACACAACGTAATCAAAAAACAAATTCAGCAAGGAGGAATACAATGGCAGAAAAATACGATCTGGTTGTAATTGGCTCGGGCATGGGGGGATTGTCCTCAGCCGCGCTAGCGGTAAAGAAGGGCTACAAAACTCTGGTACTGGAAAACCTGGGACAGGTGGGGGGAAGATATTCCACTTTCGAAGTTGACGGATGCAAATGTCTCACTGGAGCCTGCGTGATCCACTATTCCGGATGGGTTCCCAAGGTCTTCAAAGAAGTAGGCCTGAAAATGGAACTTCGCGATGCGCAGGAAGTATTCTACAACGTGCAGGGCGAAGAGTTCCCTGTGCCGCTGGAGAACCGGGTGACCGCGCTGTTCGATATCTGCAATCGAGTGGGGGCAGCCTCTGGAAAGGCCACAAAAATCGGAGCCGGACTAGTCAAGGAAGTAGGCTCCAAAAAGCTTTCAGGTATGTTCGGCAGAGCGGTCATGGACCCCAAACAACTGGGCGGTCTCACCTTAAAGGAATGGCTGATGCAATATACCGATGACCCGGTAGCTCACGGCCTTTTCGATTCGCTGGCCATTGGCTGGGTAGTGGCCCACTCTTATGAAATTCCGGCTTCCGAGTACTTCAATTTCATGGCCACCATGAAGGGCATGAATGATATCGGCCTCTCACCGCAGGGCAACAAATACAATATGGAAATGCTGGCAGGATTCGTTAAAAATGGTAACAGTGACATCTGGCTGGGCAGTCCTGCCACTAAGATCAACATCAAAAACAAACAGGCAGCCAGCGTGGTTTGCAAGAAAGAGGGCGGCGAAGAAGTAGAAATCGAGTGTAAAGCAATTATCAGTAACTGTGGCCCGACACTCACCGCCCAACTGGCCGATCAGGTAGATTATTCGGATGATTACCTCAGTGACATGCGCGTCAAGCTCCGGCCCATTCCAACCATCATGATGCACGTGGCCAGCAACGAGAAACTGGCCATGGCCGGTGGTGAGCATGGTATGGAGCTTGTATCCGGAACACGCCGAATCATGTGTGCCGTACCACTGACCAATACCTGCCCGGAACTGGCCCCGAAAGATACGTTCCTCTATCATTTTGTTGGAATGCCCAAATCTACTTTGACTCCAATGGATCCCGAGGAAGAGATCAGGCAGTGTATGGCTGACCTTCGCGATCTCTATCCCAGATTTGATAATGTTGCTAAAGTCATCAGTATTGAAGCTCGCAACTGCGATGATAACCTGAACTATGGCCGCAGCTGGCAGGCGGCTCCCTACCAGATGCCGCGCGAAACGCCCATCAAAAACCTCTGGTGCGTGGGTGATGGTAACCAGTCCAGGGGTTATGTGGGAACCTCCGGTTGTGCTGAGGGTGCCTTCAAGGCAGTGGATGCCCTCAAGAAAATAGTCAAACCCAGCAACTAAGAGGCGTTTAAAAGAAGCCCCCCCCGAGATTCTAGGGGGGCTTCTTCATCTGCAGTTGCCAAGTTGAAGCGTGCAGATTCAAATCCGGTCATATCCCCATAACACGTGATACTATCGCTTGTCCGCAGTAAAAGACTGAACAGCGATGGAAGGAGGTCTCATACATGGTCTTGGTTGCTGAAGAAATATGTGTGGGATGCGGAAGGTGTGAAGCGTTTTGTCCCGAGGATGCGCTATGGGTTTGGGGATGTCTGGAAATTGACAGTGAAAAATGTACAGAGTGCCTAAACTGTATCGAGAATTGTCCCGTAGACGCGATAAGTCAGCAGTAGAAACAGCTTTGCAAGAGGGAGGTTATCGATGAGGCAGGAGCACTATGACGTAGTGATACTGGGTTCAGGGATAGGCGGTATGTGTTCTGCTGCGTTACTCGCCAATAAAGGTTACAAAGTCCTGGTAGTCGAGAAGTTGCCGCAGATCGGCGGCAGATGCTCGACGATCGATTATAAAGGTTTCAAGATTCCAACAGGTGTACTCGGTGTTCCCAGCGGAGGCCCTTTTCGAGAAGTTTTCGAAGAGGTCGGTGCTGAGTATGATGCCCGTCCCAGTCCCCAGGGACGGTATATCAAAGATGGGCAGGAACTCAAAGTTCCGGATAAAGGCGGATTTCGTGCCATGCTATCGCAATTGTGCGCGGACGAAGCCGAAGTCACTCGTGTGCTAAACGCCATGCGGCGGGCGGACAAGTGGGAAGACCCATCAAATGAAATATCATTGAGGGACTGGCTGCTTCAATATACTCAAAACGAGAACCTTCTGATATTCTTCAAAAACCTATGCGCTCTCTATGCTATTACCGAATACCATGAAACCTCGGCTAAAGATTTCTTTCAAATACGCAGACTCATGATACGCTCGTATGGACAAGTACACTTCGCTCCCAAAGGCAACATTGCTTTGATGGAATCACTGGCACAAGTCGTTAAAGGTAAAAATGGCGACGTGCGAACTCGTTGCAGGGCCAAACAGATCATAGTTAACGATGAAGAGGCAACGGGAGCCATCGTTGAAGATACGAAAGGCGAGTTCGAAGTTGATGCCAAAGTGGTGATCAGCAACGTAGGTCCAAAAGCGACGGTGGGTTTAGTGGGAAAAGAAAAGTATGATGCAGGCTATTTGAAAGAAGTTGTCGGCATGAGACCGACCCTTCAGATGTGGGTGACGACCGTTGGAGACAGACCTTTCTTCGATACTCAGGTATCATTTCTTGGGACAAGAAGGGTTTTGAGTTGCATCAACCCAACGCTCGTTTGTCCGGAATTAGCCCCACCTGGCAAATATATGCATCACTCTATATCCGGGCCTGCTTCTCAAACCGGTTCCTGGAATTTGAAAGAAGAGATAGATTTGCATATTCAAGATTTAAAAAACAATATCCCA
>JABHWQ010000289.1 GCA_018657655.1 Chloroflexota bacterium
CCGCCCCGTTCTACGGATAACGCAGGTGATGATCAAGGTGTCGTGTTCAAGGGGAATGCCTTTTTCTTCAAGGATTGAAGTAATGGATGAGCCGGAATTTGTCTCAGGTATTGAGAACACACCTTCGATAGTAGCTTCTTCGCTTCCGTGACGGATCACTTCCTCGCCGGTCCGTCCGCCAAGCAGGGCTTCCACTGCATCGATCACCAGAGATTTTCCGGCTCCTGTCTCGCCGGTAATGATATTCAAACCTGGTGATATCTGCCAATTTGTGTTTTCAATGATGCCGAGGTTCCGGACGGTCAATTCAAGTAACAAGCCCTTCTCCTTGATCGGAGCGGATTTTAATAGCATTGTACCATGTGCCGAGACTTTGTGGGACAACGTTCTAAATAAGCTGTCCCTGCCAATGGAATACCAACAGTTATCCGTACTAGAGGACTGCGTGTCGTGAGCTTCACGTTCGAAGGCACAGATACCCCCGCATAAAGAAAGGGCTCCTCAATTAGATCGAGAAGCCCTTTAGTTTCCTGGCGACGCCATATTGTCCCACTCAATGCAGAGCAGTATCGTCTGCGCAGAGACGTTTCACTTCCGTGTTCGGGATGGGAACGGGTGGTTCCACCTCGCCATAGTCACCTGGAAACAAATGTATTATATCACCTCAGGTTATCACTTTCAATAGGGTGGCGCCCTATTTTGGGTGGTTTTTCAGAATGCTGTCTCATTATGCCTGGCCAAATTGAATTGAGTGTTCACCCGTTCGACGAGCTCAGTACGAGCATCTATTGATGAAGATTTCAATCCTACGTGAAATACCAGCCTGCTACAATCGAACGAAAAGCGGGCTGTTCAGTTTTGAACAGCCCGCTTTTTACCTCTTTAAGGCACCTAAAATATTTTAATCTAGAACAGTCCGCTGACCTTGCCAGTGTTCACATCGACGTCGATGCGGCGGAAGGCCGGGTTGGAACTGGTTCCCGGCATCATGCTGATCTCGCCAGCTATGGGGCAGAGGAATCTGGCGCCAGAGTAAATCAGGATGTCGCGAATCGGTAGAGTCCATCCCTTGGGAACACCTTTCACAACAGGATCATGGCTCAAGCTGAGATGCGATTTCACCATCATGGTGGCGAATTCATCATACTTGGAATCCCCTTCGAGCATTTTGGCCTTGGATTCAGCCGCAGGAGTCCAGGCTACGCCATCAGCACCGTATACTTCTTTGGCGATCCTGTCCACGCGGTCGCGCAGCTTCATCTCCAAAGGATAGAGGAACTTAAAGTCGTTCCCTTCTTCGCAAGCTTCAATGACCGCATCAGCGAACTCCAGTGCGCCTTCGCCACCCTGCTCCCAATGCTTGGAAGCAGCACAGCGAGCACCGGCAGCCTCAGCGGCCTTGCGGACCACATCGACTTCGGCATCAGTATCGGTGTAGAACCGATTGACACACACCACGGGGTTAATGCCGGATTTGCGAATTACGTTGATCATATGAACCATGTTTTCGCAACCCTTCTCAACAAGTCCCAAATTCTCTTTGGTATACTCGTCAGCGAGTGCTTTCCCTGCAACAACCTTCGGTCCACCACCATGCATTTTCAGAGCACGGATAGTGGTGGTCAGTACTGAAACATGAGGCTTTAAGCCACTGAAGCGGCATTTCACGTTCCAGAATTTCTCGAAACCAATATCAGCAGCGAAGCCGGATTCGGTTACATGATAGTCAAACAGTTTCAGCGCCACGCGGTCAGCGATGATTGACGATTGACCGATAGCGATATTGGCGAATGGACCAGCATGAACCAGCACCGGCTGATACTCGGCTGAACACATCAGGGTGGGATTAATGGTATTGCGCATGAAAGCAGTCATAGCGCCACCGACTTCCAGGTCTCCGGTAGTTACCGGTTTGCCGCTCTTATCGAAGGCAACGGTAATCTCATCCAGGCGCTTTCGCAGGTCAGCCAGGTCTCTGATGACTGCCAGAATAGCCATACACTCGGAGCCGACGGCGATGCCGAACTTGGACTGCATGGTAAAACCGTCAGTTCGACCACCAATACCGATAATGATATTGCGCATTGCCTGAGCGCAGAAGTCCATGATCCAGCCCAGCTCCACGCGAGTGGGATCTATATCCAACCGACGCATGCCGGTGAGTCTTTGTAGCTGTTCATCGTTGTAGTTGCGCTCGTGCTGCATGCGGGCAGTCATGGCAACCATGGCCAGGTTGTGGGCGTTCATGATGTCATTGATATCGCCTGTAAGTCCCAATGAGAATTCAGTCATCGGGATAAGCAGGGAATTTCCGCCACCGGCTGCAGTACCTTTGACATTCATCGTCGGGCCACCGGAAGGCTGACGCAAGGCGGCGCCAACGTTCTTGCCACGCATTCCCAGTCCTTCGATCAGTCCCAAAGAAGTGGTACTTTTGCCTTCTCCGAGTGGAGTAGGGGTGATAGCAGTCACTTCGATGTATTTGCCATCAGGTTTATCTTTGAGACGATCCATTATCTTGAGGAAATCGAGTTTCCCTAGTCGCCCCATCTGGAGCATTTCGTCCTTTTTAAGCCCCAGTTTTTCTACCCATGCATCCATGGTGGGCATGTTTGCTTCGGCAGCTTCCGAAATTTGCCAGTCAGCCATTTTCGTTGCATCGTATGGCATATATATCTTCCTCCTTTAAAATTTACACTGCTCTAACCGAGCAGATTTACCTAATCCGGTTCATAAGTGACATTTACTTTACTGAGTATGATACCAGCTCTTGAGTCTCTCCTGTTTCATGGTCTATTTCTTTAACAGTCGCCTTAACTTTATCCGAGTGCCACTTTGTCGATACCTTTTCACCGTCTTCATCGTATTCCACTGCCCTAAAACACTCGAACGTTCCCGCTTCAACAGTGATTTCTTCTACTGCCTCCACCTTGTGAGTTTTGGTCTCGGTTTCAGTTTCGGTGTCAGTTTCATCGCCTAATTTGATATTAGTGGTAGTAGACTCGGTTATAGTTATCTCCTTGCCCACTTCAATAGGCCACCGACTGCCAGACAATATATCGTAGGTTGCCTCGATTTCTACTGTGAATGCTTCCCCCTCCGTCTCACCGGACATTTTAGTCCACAGTGGGAGCAGGAGTTCTTTATCGAATCCGGCTATTGCCTCATCGATCATACCGTCAAGTGGAGGATCAATCGTCATCTTGATAGTGTGCCATTCACCCGCTTCATCACCTTCAATCACTTCCATTGTCAACTGATGCTCGATACCGTCTTGAATGTCTTTGTATTCCCACAGGTCACCAACCTTGATATCCGGTAATTGACCTTTGTCTTCATCTCCACCACAACCACAAATACCAGTGGCTATCATAACCAGCAATATGAGAACAGTTACGATGATGGAGTATCTTTTTGTATCTTTCATACTTAATCTCTACGGATTACCTACACCTAAGCGACCCCGGCATGCCTCTCGGCGGCAACTACGGTGTTCTGCATCAGGATGGTAATCGTCATGGGTCCGACACCACCCGGAACCGGGGTAATGGCGCTGGCTTTTTCACTGACCGGGCCGAATTCAACGTCGCCACGCAGGTCGGCAACCATTTTATTCGGGTCTTTTTTTGATGGTTTCATTCCAACACGATTGACGCCAACATCGATAACGACCGCGCCTTCCTTAACCATGTCCGCTTTGATAATTTCGGGGACACCCATGCAAGCTACCAGAATATCGGCTTGACGGGTGTACTCGGCCATATTCGGGGTGCCAGTGTGGACTACTGTAATCGTGGCATTGCCACGCGCATTCTTCTGCACCAGCATAGCCATCAGCGGTTTCCCAACGATATTGCTGCGGCCGCAGATCACGACATGTTTGCCAGCCGGGGCATTGCCGCTGCGGATCATCAGTTCCACTGCACCGTAGGGAGTACAGGGCATGAAGTAGGGATCGCCAATGAGCATCTTACCGACGTTGATGGGATGGAATCCATCGACATCTTTGGCCGGGTCAATCAGATCGAGTACTTTGTCTGCATTTATGTGCTTTGGTACAGGCAGTTGCACCAGAATGCCATGGACGTGTTCTGCCTTGTTCATCTCCTCGACCTTGGCCAGCAGATCTCCCTCTGTTGCGGTTTCGGGCAGCACAAAAGTTTCTGACCAGACACCAATCTCCTCGGCTGCCTGCTCTTTTCCTGTCACGTAGGAGACGGATGCAGGGTCATCGCCCACACGGATGATCACCAGCCCGGGGGTCACACCCTTTGCCTTACATTTATCCACTCTTATTTTGAGTTCGGCCCGAATCTCTTTGGCTACTTCAGTTCCCGATATAATCTTTGCCGTCATATTTCGACCTCCTTTTTGTTTGAAACAAGATTGATCTTTATGTGTGCAAATCCACAGGCGAAGTTCATCAGACGAGTTCTGGATTTCGGGTTCGACCCTTCAGATGGAAATTAGCAGACTTTCGTTGAGCAGAAAGCCTTGTTGCTGTGGCAGTAGAGGAATCATTCATTAGGACTGATTGCATTTCGCACACGCCAAACCAGATTATACAATGGGGCATATAAGGAAGGCAATAGTGTTTGTTGTTAAGACATGCCAAACGTTATACGAAGACTCGCTTGGGCTGCCATAAATTATCTTCCTGATTAAAACAAACCAACGCCAGGAAACGTCCATCAGATGAATAAGCTCGACGCTGCTCGCCTTCCAGTGCAGTTTGATCGTCAGAAGAAGAAAAGGCACGCCCATGAACAAGTGCTTCTTCCCC
>JABHWQ010000459.1 GCA_018657655.1 Chloroflexota bacterium
ATACCCCACACTGCTCCCAAAACACCGGCCAATACCATTCCTATTCCTAGTATTTTGAGGTAATCCAAAGGGGATACTTGGAAAATGGGTAGACGGGTGAATTTGGCGCAATCTGGGCAGCGGGCGCCTACAGGGGTTTGTACGATGCATTTGGGACAGATGATTTGATCGCACTTACCGCATCTTAAATTGGTTTCTACCTTTGGATGGCGAGGGCAATTCAATCGAAGAGCCTCCTGGGCTATAGCGTATTTCTGTTATAGCGGTCTCTTTGCAGGGCGATTAGACGATCTATAGTTTCCTGCGGCACGTTGCAGTTCCCGATGTTATTGCTGGTATCTTCGAATCCATGATAGTCGCTGCCTCCGCAACCTACCAGACCGTGCTTATTAGCTATTTTAAGGAGTCTTTTTTGAGTTTTTTGAGGGTAGTTTTTATAGTATACTTCCATGCCAATAAGCCCCGATTGTTTAAGTTGGGGAAGTACTGCATCCATATCATCCGTCTTTGCGGGATGTGCCAGAACTGGCAATCCGCCGGTCTTAGCAACCAGTTCAACGCATTCCGCTGGAGTGAGCTTCTCTCTATCAACATAGCAAGGTCCATTGTCGCCAATATATTTATCGAAGGCTTCTTGCAATGATGATATAAAACCTCGCTCCAGCATGGCCTGGGCTATGTGAGGTCTTCCTATTGAAGCTCCTGCTGAGATGCTGATAACATGCTCCCAATTGAGATGAATTCCCAATTTGATCAACTTGGAGACCATTTTCTGTCCCCGTGTTGCCCGGGAACTGCGCAGCATTTCCAGTTTATGGCAGAATTCAGCAGAATAGTGATCCACGAAATATCCCAGGATGTGCATCTCACCATTAGGGACATCTGCACCTAACTCTACTCCAGGTATGACCAAAAGCTTGGGGAACTTGCGAGCTTCAGCGAGGGCTTCTTCAATGCCTTCAACCGAATCATGATCGGTGATGGCAATGGCTTTCATTTCGAGCTCTGCTGCCCTGTAGACCACTTCTGTTGGAGTTGCGCGTCCATCTGAAGCTGTAGTATGGATGTGAAGATCAATTTTCATGGCGATAACTCTCTATCAATTCGGATGATACTGGCGGCTTTGCCATCTTCTTCAATTTCTACCAAAACGGAATTGAAAGTCACTCTTCCCTTGCCTACCGATAGCCGCCATGGCATCTGGGTTAGGAATTTGGTGATAATACTTTCAGCATCATCGCCGATAACCGAATCTTTGGGCCCTACCATTCCAATATCGCTGACAAACGCTGTTCCCTTGGGCAGTATTTTGGTATCGATCGTGCCAACGTGAGTATGTGTGCCCACTATAGCGCTGACTCGACCGTCCAAATACAGTCCGAGGGCGCCTTTTTCTGAAGTAGCCTCGGCGTGGAAATCGATTACCGCGATCTTTGGTTTGGGATCGATTTCATCCAAAAGACGGTCGATTGCCTGGAAAGGACAATCCATCTCTCCCATGAAAACACGTCCCAGCAGGTTCACTACCATGACCTGATTTTTCATAAGATAACCTCGTCCCGGTACGTTTGGCGGATAATTCAGGGGCCGGAGCAAAGGGAGATCGCTATCGAGGTAGGGAATGATCTCCCGGTGTTTCCAGATGTGGTTGCCCGAAGTGATAACGTCTATACCCGAACGAATCAGTTCCTCAGCCATAGGTGGCGTGATTCCGATTCCTCCGGATGCGTTCTCACCGTTGCCAATAACCAGATCGATTCCGTGTTGCTTACGCAGCTCAGGAAGTACAGACGCGACAGCCTTTCGACCTGGTTTGCCTATTATGTCTCCAATTAGAAGTACCTTCAATTGAGCCCTGCACTCTCTTGCCTATTTGGCATAGTCTACTGATCGGGTTTCCCGGATGACGGTAACTTTGATCTGTCCTGGGAAGGTTAGCTCTTCTTCGACTTTCTTGGCAATATCTCGAGCCAATCGTAACGCTGCAAGGTCATCAACTTCGGTGGGTTTGACCAGAATGCGAACTTCACGTCCAGCCTGAATAGCAAACGTTTTTTCCACTCCTGGGAAGCTATTGGCGATGTTCTCCAAGGTTTCTACGCGCTTTACGTAATGCTCGGCCGATTCCTGTCTTGCACCGGGCCGAGCGCTACTGATGGCATCGGCAGCAGAGACTATGAATCCATATGTTCCGATAGTATCGGCTTCTCCGTGGTGCGCGGCAACTGCTTCAACGATTACCGGAGCCATTCCCAGTCTTTTCAATATGTTAGCTCCGACCATTGCATGAGGTCCCTCTCCTTCTTGCCCCGTTCCTTTGCCGAGATCATGAAGTAATCCTGCTGTCTTGGCTATGTCCACGTCAGCTCCAATTTCGGTTGCCAGTGCTGCCGATAGCTGCGCAACCTCAGAGCTATGGCTGATCATGTTCTGTCCATAACTGAATCGATATCTGAGACGTCCCAGTAACCTGATAACTTCAGGATGCAGTCCGACAACCCCTGTTTTGTAGGCAAGCTGCTCACCTTGAACCTGAATATTGGCCTCTACCTCTTTGGTGGCTTTGTCCACTATTTCTTCGATACGTCCGGGATGGATACGGCCATCCTTGATGAGTTTCTCTAATGCTACCCTGGCTATTTGTCGCCGCACCGGATCGAAGCAGGAAAGTGTTACTGCTTCTGGTGTATCGTCTACGATAAGGTCGACTCCTGTGGCAGCCTCCAAGGCTCGTATATTGCGTCCCTCTCTTCCGATTAGCCTGCCTTTCATCTCGTCGCTGGGAAGAGCAACGACGGAGACAGTACTCTCAGCGGCAACTTCGCTGGCGCAACGTTGCAGTGCTTCAGCTAGAACTCCTCGCGCGTTTTCATCTGCTTCAGCTTTGAGTTGGGCTTCGACTTGACGCATCCGCTGTGCAAGCGCATTTTTCGTTTCGTTTTCTACCGCCTGTAAAAGGTGCTCTTTGGCTTCGGCGCTGGACATACCGGCTATGACTTCCATCTGCTGTCGTTGCTCTTGCTTAAGTTTTTCAACGCGTGCCAGACCGGAGTCGATCTCCTGCTCTTTTTGGGTTAGAGCCTTCTCACGTCGTTCAAAAGCCTCAACCTTGCGGTCGAAGTTCTCCATTTTCTGGTTGTGTTTTTTCTCTTGCCGGCCGACTTCAGCCCGCCGTTGGCGGTTTTCGGCCTCTGCGTCAGACTTGAGTTTGACCGATTCCTCTTTGGCTTCAAGGAGTATTTCTTTCTTTCTATCCTCAGCTTCCCTTATGACCTTGGCTACGGTCTCTTGAGCCTCGCGAGCCTTCTTGGTCAGGGTTACTCCCCGAAACAAAAGACCAACCAGCCAGCCACATACGGTGGAGGCAAATACTATGATGATCCAAATTTCATAACTCATTTCTATCCTCGCAAAGTTTTTCGTTCCATAATTTTTCAACTACAGTCGAAATCACGTTGTAGTCAAAGCCCCTGCGGCGCAAGAAAGCGCCCAGTTTCTTGCGAAATTCATAACGATCTGATGTGTTCAGGGTACGTGATTTCTTATATCCTGCTCGATATGCTTCGGTTTCATTGTCGATATCATCGATAGCCGCATTGATTATTTCAGGGTCGATGCCTTTTTGTTTGAGCTCTTGCGCTAGAAACCGGGTGCTTCGGGAGCTGAAAGTCGATCTGTTTTCTTTCCAAAACTCAGCGAATGAAGCATCATCTACATAACCGGCATTGCGCAGTCGATCGAGAGTTGTTGCGATTATTTCATCCTCGTAACCATAACGTCTCAGCCTGTCCCTAACTTCAGATTCGCTCCTTGGTCTGTAACTGAGATATTTCAGTGCCCTATCTTTTGCACGTTGACATTGATCGGCTATTTTGAGGTTATCCACTTGAGCTTGGGAGAGATAATGCCCAGCACGGATGCCTGATTCTTCAAGCACAGACGCGCTCAGACCCATGGTGAACTTGCCATCGAGGAACAGGCTAACTCGGTTCGCCCTTTTCTCCTGAGACTTAATGGCAGTGACGGTCTGGGCTTTGACCATTGAAGATTCCCGCAAATACACCTACCCTGTAGTTTATTTCACTAGGCTAGCTGTAACGGGAAGAGGCGCTCCCAACGGAACTATCAGTTCCGTTGGCCCACTATTCGAGAGGGAAAAGAGTGTCAGCTTCCGGTTCCGGTTCAGTTTCTGGGGAAGGAACATTTTGGCGGAGTGGTTTTGAATCAGCTGTAATTTGTCTGGCAATTTCCTCAGTCAGGTCTTTATTCTGGCTAAGATGTTCTTTTGAGTTCTCTCGTCCCTGGCCAAGGCGGGTTTCCCCGAAAGAAAAGAAAGCACCGTTTTTCTTGATTATCCCTTTTGCTACACCCAAGTCAAGGATGTCTCCCTCTTTGCTGATCCCACTACTGAACATGATATCGAACTCAGCCGTGGCGAATGGAGGGGCTACCTTGTTCTTGACTACCTTTGCTTTCACTCGGGACCCAACGATTTCGGAACCTTGCTTTAAAGTTTCCTTTCGTCGGAGATCTATCCTTACCGAGCTGTAAAACTTAAGAGCTCGGCCACCGGGGGTTACTTCGGGATTCCCGAACACCACGCCTATTTTTTCCCTGAGCTGATTAATGAATACCACTGAGGTTCGTGACCGACTTATGGCTGCGGTAAGCTTCCGCAATGCTTGAGACATCAGCCTCGCTTGGAGCCCCATATGGATGTCACCCATTTCCCCTTCGATCTCGGCTCGAGGAACCAAAGCAGCTACGCTATCAATTACTACCACATCGAGGGCGTCGCTACGGACCAGTTTCTCAGTGATTTCCAAAGCTTGTTCTGCGGTATCGGGTTGTGAGAGCCACAGATTATCAATGTCAACTCCACAAGTGGCAGCGTATTGGGGGTCCATGGCATGCTCTGCATCTATATATGCTGCTATTCCACCGAGTTTCTGGGCCTCAGCCATAATGTGCTGAG
>JABHWQ010000006.1 GCA_018657655.1 Chloroflexota bacterium
CCCGCCACAATCTCCATCCATTTCCGTATCCACCCCATGCAACGCCTCATGTACGGTTAGGCCTTTGCGAACACGCAACCAGTGATCATCCGGTAAAACATTCAACCAGACGTTCCTTTTCCTGCGTCTCTTGGGCAAAGCCAAAACCTGACCCAAAGCGCTAACAAGCGGCTTTACAGGTTTGCTCTCTATTTCGGTGGACGTCGTTGATTCTATTTGCATACCTATCCCATTCTGTCTATAGCTATTACCTTAATTGTCTCCCGCGTTCTTCCGCAACAAGGCTGGCATACAAATTGACATGTAAACAACACGCAAAAGCACTTGAGGGTGAAAGAAGGATAGGCAAGAAATAAAAAACAAAACGGCAGAACCGCGTTCTGGTTGCAGTTCTGCCGTTCAGGTCACTTCTATAAGTGAACAATTAATCTAGTGTTCTATATCCTGATCCCCTACTTCCATTTTCACTGAGATAGCTATCTTGTATAACACAGTCAGTACCATGAACCCGAGTCCCCAGACGCCGAAAGTAATGATCGCTTCCTTCAATGTTGGGAAGTATTGATTGAACTCGTGGAGTGGATTAGGAATGAATCCCGGAATAACCAGCAGCAGACCTTTATCAATCCAAATGGATACAAACAACAGTACACAGGCAATTACCAGCGTATCATCCCGATACCTTGTCTTGGGGTTGACCAGCAATACTATTGCGATCACCGTCGAAATTAACACTCCCCACATATACGGCTGAAGACCGCTTCCACCTTCACCAAACAGGAGGTACTTCCAAGTCGCTGTATGCTCGGCTCCACCCGAATAGAAAGCGGTGAAGAACTCACACAAAAGGAAAAAGAAGCCAGCAATCGCTGCATACGTCACAATGGTTGATAACTTCTTAATGGCAATTTTCCCCGGATCAAAATCTGTGTACTTGCGAAGAATCAAGCAGATGATTATAAGTAATGCAGGACCAGCTGCAAATGCTGTAGCGAGAAAGCGTGGTGCCATAACAGCAGTGAGCCAGAACGGTTTTGCCGCAAGCCCGGCATAAATGAATGCGGTTACCGTGTGAATGCTTGCAGCCCAGGGAATCGAAAGGTAAATCAAAGGTTTAACAAAACGCCGTGGCTTTTCACCTTTGTGCTCTGCATCCAGTATTGACCACCCGACTATAATATTGATCAAGAGATATCCCGATAGCACCACAATATCAAAGAACAGAATCGAATTAAAGGTAGGATGCAAGAATAGGTTTACAAGCCTGTCGGGTCTTCCCAGGTCGATAGTCACAAAGGTGATACACATGGCACAAGCCACCACCGCCAAAAACTCGCCCAGGATGGTAATCTTGCCAAATTCTTTCTGATCATGCAGGTAGTAAGGCAAAACAAGCATCACGCCGGAAGCCGCCACACCAACAAAGAAAGTGAAGTTCGCCAGGTAAAACCCCCAAGACACATCCCTGCTCATACCGGTGATCTGTAATCCATTGAACAGCTGATCGATATAGAAGCCAGCACCAACGCCAAAAAGCGTGGCGCAAAAACCCAACCACAGCCAGTATTTCTTGCTTCCCTTTAATGCTTTCTCTATCATGCCTACTCCCTACACTAGATAATATACTTTCGGTTGTGTTCCAGCGATTTCTTTACGCCTGAGAGGGATGAGCTTTTCGTCTTTCTGTATCTTTTCAATACGTTCCTTGAATTCCGGGTTATCCAAGTCCCCAAAAATAAGTGCTGACGCCTCAACGCCGCCTTTTTTGTTCGCACAAGCCTCTACGCAATAGGGAAGCTCACTTCCGTGTATATCTCGCTCCGAACAGAAATTGCATTTCTCAACCACGCCTTTGGTTCGGGTAGGGAAATTCGGGTTCGGCACCGGGTCTTCAAGTCCTTTTTTGGGATCCTTGAAATTGAAACTTCTGGCTCCATACGGACAGGCAGCCACACAGAATCGGCAACCAATACACCGGTGATAGTCCATTAAAACCATGCCATCCTTCCGTCTGAATGTGGCTTGTGTAGGACACACGCGAACACAGGCAGGATTGGAGCAGTGATTACACATCACAAGAAACGGAACATGTTCCATACGTTCTTTGAGAATTTCATTCTCCATATATTCGGTGAACGCATGCGGGAACTCCGTTTCCCAAATCCACTTTATCTCATGGTCTTTGTTATCATGCTTCGGAACATTGTGCATTTTGTTGCAAGCATCGATGCAACCAGTACATCCTTCTTCACATCGGCTGGGAATGGTAATCATACCCATGTTTGTGTCATTCAGACTTTCGTCTTCCATCCCGACGAGTGGACTACACCCTGTCAGAAGCGCACCGGAAGATGCAGTTACCACAGCTCCCGCGGAGGCAAGCCCGGCTAATTTTATAAACTCACGTCTTGTAACTTCCATCTGCTACTCCCCTACTATGTTATGGCACTCCCAACAGCCTGGTTCCACATTCACATATGTATGGCACTGATCACAGAACTCACTCTTGTTAGTATGACACTGTCCGAGGCAAGTATCGGTCAAGCTTTTGTCATATATCACACCGGGGTATGCGTCCGATTCATATTCCCGATCAGCACCCCGCACAACGTCATTTCTCCAGGTATTGAGCAAGTCCATATGTTTGGCTCTCATATAGTCGACATCTTCAACACATTGATCACCCGCTTCAGGAGCAATCACGATTTCAGGCATTTCATCCGCGTCTCCACTCACCTGGCTGTACCAGAACGGTATGGTAAATACGGCGAGGAAAACAATAATCCCGATTACGATTTTACTGGTATCGTACATTATTCACCCCCCTCTTCAGAACCCTCAACCCCTGGGAGCGGATCACCTCTCAAATCGGTTGTTCTGGGCTTCTGTTCATCTTTCATTATCAGCGCATTGCCAACCAATTCATGAATACCGCCAATTTCTACATCGCCAACCCAGTAATCCACAACAGCCGGAAGCGTGGCTTTGTCGATAGCGCACATACAGGTGAGTATGTTAACTCCATGTCTTTCCTTGACATATTTCACCGCGTTGCCCCTGGGAAGACCGCCTCTCAACCTCATTTCAAGGTTTTCATCAGTCCCAAGTCCGGAACCACTTCCACAGCAGAAAGTCTTCTCCCGTATAGTGTTTTCCGGCATTTCATAGAAATTGTTGGCTACATTATTAATAATGTACCGTGGCTCTTCAAACAATCCCATAGCCCTGGCTGGATTGCATGAATCATGGTATGTGATTTTCCATTGATCGTTCCGGCTAGGATCAAGTTTTAGCTTGTTATTCTTGATAAGATCAGCGGTAAATTCCGAGATATGCGTCATTTTGGTGGCTTTAGCGTTTTCGAACACCGTACCGGTTATGGGTGACTTGGGAACTTCAAGGAAATCCGCCGGACCATTGATGGTATCCATATACTGATGAATGACCCTCCACATATGTCCGCACTCACCCCCGAGAATCCACTTAACCCCTAATCGTTGGGCCTCGGCATATATCTTGTTATTCAGCCGTTTCATCATCTCAGCCGAATGGAACAGGCCAAAGTTACCACCCTCAGAAGCATATGAACTCATGGTGTAATCGAGGTCCAGCTCATGAAATAGCATCATATACCCCAGGAATGTATACCAGTGCGGCTGAGCAAAATAGTCCGCAGAAGGCGTTACGAAGAGTATTTCCGCGCCCTTTTTATTCATGGGGACATTTACTTTGACACCCGTTATCTCCTCAACATCATCCATGGCAAATTCCACGGTATCGGCAAAGGCGTGGGGCTGAATACCCAGATGATTCCCTGTCCTGAAGCAATTGGATAAGGGTTCAACAATCCAATTAATACCTATTCCCACAAGGTTGAGAAGTTCCCTACCCATCATAGTGATCTCGCATGTATCGATACCATACGGGCAAAAAACCGAACACCGTCGGCATTCCGTACACTGATAATAATAGTAGAACCACTCTTTGAGGACATCCTCTGTCAGTTCCCGTCCCCCGGCAGCGCCACCCAAGAGTTTTCCACCAACGGTAAAATAACGCCTGTAAATTGACCGCATAAGCTCGGTTCGAGCTACCGGCATGTTTTTGGGATCACCTGAGCCAAGATAGAAATGACATTTGTCAGCACAGGCACCGCACCTCACACAAATATCCAGGTAGACGCGTAAAGAGCGATATCTATCAAGACGCTCTTCCATCCCTTTGAGTATTATCTCTTTCCAGTTCTCGGGGAGTTTCCAATCCAGATCGGTAGGATTCCATTCCCTCGGATAGGGAAGGTCTACAAGCTCGGCTTTCTTTGGATTGGCAGGATAATTCCATGTACCGGGCCTGAATTCCAAATTGGGCTTGTACAAATCCTGCTTCGCAGGTACGTAATCTATGGTTTTTAGCAGTTCTTCTCGGCTAGCAACTTCATCTGACACTTTGCTCTACTCCTTTTCCAGGGGCAGTCCTGCCTGTTTCATTTTATCGTGGAACTCTTCTTCATACTCGTGATAAGGATGCAATTTAACAGGATAGTCCCAAGGATTAACATGCCGCTTGACCCGATTGGTATTCGCCATATTTCTGGTTGGGCTGAAAAAGATACCTCCCGCATGCATCATTTTGCTGAACGGGAAATAAGCCAATAATGTGCATACCATTGCCAGGTGGAAATAGAAAAGCCAGCTGATGGACTGATCCGGCACTTCTGGAGAGAATCTAAGAACACTCATCGCCAACTCTTTCACGGCTTCAACATCTGTATGGAAGAATATTCTCAGAAGAACTCCGGTTACTGCAACGCCACCAATTAATAACAACGCAAAATAGTCCGCAGGCAGTGAGATATATCGCAATTGCGAAAAAACGACTCTTCTAATAAAGAGATATGTAACTGCCAGCAGAATGGCAATATCGGTTAAGTATAAAGTGGGAATCATTATTTCCAACATACCATCTATATTCTCAACTACATCCAATATCCAGGGTACAGGTTCGAAAAACAACCGGCAATGCCTAATCAAGATAACAAGCAGAGACCAATGGAAAAGTAATCCGAATAACCAGAGGAACTTGCTGCCACTGTAGATCAATTTCTGACTGTCTGCTTTGACTTCAGCCCTGGTATTGCGCCACAATGAACGGAAGATGAGAACTTCGAGGAGCATCCTGCCGACGACAGCGAGATTGTTTGAAGGATTGTCGAGCTTCTCGTGGGGTTTCCGCTTGATCCATGGGAGGGTTTCCTCCTGAGCACAGGTGGTGGGGATTCTGAACGGTACCGCTGATTTGCCCCATTTAATTACCTTATAAAGCATCCCAAGTATGAATATGGCAATTGCCGCATACGGTAGTATCACTCCAAACAAGGTGCTCATTCCGTTACCTCACTTCTATCATATCCGCTGGCTACTTCAACTGTTTGATCCCCATACTTACGAGCGAATCTCTCCAGTAGCCTGTTTGCATTGTCTCGGTCTCTTTTGATCTCATTTGTCCTGATTTGATTTATTCTTTCCCGGCAGCCCGTATAAACATTGAATGCCTGGCAAGCCAGGTTATCGATTCTTTCTTCCAACTTAGCCAACTCGGCGGCAAATTCCTTGTTCTTCACCTGACTCTTTAGCTCAGCTCGAATAACATCCTTTAACAGGAAAACAAAACTTACGGATTGACCGGGCGTACGATCTTGCACAGCTTTGCTTCTGATGATTTCTTCAAGTGCTATGGTCGCTCTCTCAGAATCTATTTGATCGTGCACGAATTCGTCATAGAGGACTTCAATTTCAGAAGACAAAATATATCCCACCGGATTTGTAAACTTGTCTTTGTCTGCCAAAATCTTTACCCCGGCGGGATATGAATCTGCAATCAATTCAAGCCATTTCCCTGCAATGGCCCCTTTCTTCTGCGATAATATGGTTTCCAACATAACACTTCGCTGAATTTTCTATAAATCACCACGAAACACAACGCCCCTGAGGGGCGCCCTGCAAATGCTGCTTGGCTAATCGTATCACTGCCAAGTCTCGGCAAGCATCGGCAGTCAGACTTATCGTGGAACCGAACAAAAGACCTAGGAAATACCTATTCACACTAAGCATATATGCTTAGTGCCATATCTTCTTTCTTTATGACCTCAGCCATTCTTACCATAAGTATTTGGCCAGATTCTTGACAAGCCCGCCTCAAACGGAAAACCGGGATTGGGTTCTGACCAACCTAAAACAAAAAGAAGCCAGACTCATGCGAGTCTGGCTTCGAGTATATCTATCCGGCTAGCAACCGCGACGAATTTACGCAACAGCAGCTTTGGTGATCTTCTCTGCCAATTTAAACCTCAAATCAACCGGGACCTTAGGAGTATCCGCAACACTTATTACTTCCTTCGGATCGAAGCCCATGCAAAGAGCCAACAGTTGATTGTAGTCCAGCACCGGAATCGGGGACCAGTCTTCTCCAAATTCCATTTGAACATTGTTCATCCACATCAAACAAGTAATACATGAAACAACAACAACATCAGGCTGAACCTCATCTACCATGGCATCAAATTTTCTTTTTGCGAATTGCACTGCCTGAGGTTTATTGCGAGCCGCAAAACCACCGGCGCCTCCACAACACTGAAACTCACGGCTATAACTAGGCACATCTGCACCCAAAGCTCGCCCCAAGTCTCCCAGTTTATGCGGATTTCTTGCATCATCAAATCCCATCACATCTTCGGGCCATAACGTATGACAGGGATACTGGACAACTGCCTTGATCCCTTCGAGATTATGCTCAATCGAATTACTAATTTTCTCGGTTCCGATCTCGTTGTAGAGCAAGTCAATCAAATGCTTGACTTTGACATGACCTGAGTATTGCTTGTCATCCAACTGAAGCAACGCATTGGTCTTTTTCAGCTTCTCCTCATTATGGAAACTGTGATTGGCATGCCTCATTACGCTATAACAAGAACCACATTGAACTGCAATATCAACTCCCGCTGCTTCAGCTATTGCCAGATTCCTTCCGCTTACTGCAAGGCTAGCTACTTCATCTGAGGCAGGGAACGTACCATAACCCGGACAGCATGCATACCCTTGAACCTCTACCAAGTCCACACCAAGTTTTTCCAAAGTCAACCTGATGCCGCGTTCTGCATCCGGTCTTATCGTAGGCATATTGCAGCCAAGAAACAATCCATATTTCATAACTCTATTCCTCTTCCTCTTTGAACATGTAGCTATTATCTCTTATTACATCCGTCTCTTTGAGCATTTTGCGGAATCCTGCTATGGCACCAGGCGTAACGCATACTGACGGTGGTGCATCCGCTAACCCTAATGACGCTCTCAACGTTCCCTGTTTATGAACTGATTGCGTATGCCCAATCTCCCAAACTTCAGGGAGAGACGGGGGAAGATAGGTTTCATCTTGGCTACACTGCCACCTTCTTATGGCAAGGCCCACTTCAAACGGATGTACCCCCATAGGGCACATCTCCTCACAGCAATTGCAGGAAACACATGACCACGGGGTCTCGTCATCGAGTAAATCATCTTCCAATCCAAGGAGGACCTTCCTCACCAGCCGCCGTATCAAGAGCGGGGGATCACCTTCTGCAGCAGGGCATCCGGAAATACATGTGGCGCAATTGTAGCACTTTCGGATATCCCCTATCTTGTCCAGGTCATCGCCAAATATTTCTTTTACAAGATTAGTATTAGCTTCTGTTAAATCTATCATAGGTAACTCCTACGTATTATCTCCGGTATGAGTATCAATCCACTGGAAAGCTCCATACCAATAAAACGCCTGCCCAAGGCAGGCACTCATTTAAAGTATAAATCCTCGCAAATTACCTGTCAACTTGACATCGTGAACCGCGCTCTGTCCTATTTTCAGAGTCAGCTTCTGTAATCCTACTCATCGAACAACGACGGGTTTCCCCTATCCCAGCACTGGATTGAGTGAATGCATGGCTTCCCTGATAACTCAAATTCGTGCTTTATTCGGCAGATCGTTTCTCGATAATTTCGTTAAGCCTGGCGATGTTCTCCATGGCAAAATCAAGGGTTGGATCAATAGAGATGGCCATTTTGTACATTGCAATAGCATCCTCCAGCCTGCCGAGTTCCCGCAGGTTGGAACCGATACTGGCATAGTCGATCGCCGAACCGGGATTGATTTCGATCGCCTTGTGAAACACCTCGATAGCCTCTTCGTGTTTTTTGACCTGATAAAAACAGAAGCCAAGCAGATTGTAGTTCATATAATCCTGCGAGTCCGCCTCAACCGCCCTTCCTAACTCTACTATAGCCTCATCGTAGCGATTCAGTTCTTTGAGGCAAGTGCCTCTATAGAAATGAATCCTTGAAAGATCGTCAGGGGCAGGCCCCATATTGAGTGCTTCGTTGAACCGATTTAAAGCCAGGGCAACCATACCTTCCCCGAGATCACATATCCCATGATAGAAATGCACTGGAGCGGACATCTGCTCAATGAGTGCGAAATGACTTCTAGCCCTGCTGAACTCCTCTAGGTTGATGTAGCTAAGAGCGAGATTAAAAAGCAGGTCATCTTTCGGCACCTGGGTCGACTCTGTGGCCAACGCCTCTTCAAATCGTTTGATAGCTGCCATGTAATTGTTCCGGGCAAACTGAACAGTCCCTCGATGATAAGAAAACAAGCCCTGGTCAATCGCAAACGTCGATCCTTCCCTCAGGGTCTCGTCAGCCAGAGCTAACTCCCTCAAGCTCAGATGGCAAAGCCCCTTGTGAAGCAATGCCACTGCCCTATCAGCATCATTGGTGGAAAGTTCGAAGGCTTTACGAGCATGAGTTATCGCATCCTTGTGCAGGTGTTTTTGAGAAAGGGCAATCCCCAATCCCAAGTGAACCTGTCTCCCTTCTTCAGTCTTTGCATTGGCCTCAAGGTTCTCTTCCATCGAAAGACAGGATCGACTGATACAGGAGACACAATCAACGTCTTCCGGCAACTCCTCCAACTGCTGAAATGACTCCAGGGGCCGGGCCTTCTCCCACTGGGAAAAGCAAGCAAAAAAGGCCGTGTCTTTTTCATCGATAATAATATGTCTACGGCAATGACCAAAAAGATCGGGGCGATCCTCTTCCACCCGTTCCAGAATGCCTTCGAAGATATGGTTCATACACAATTGAGTAATTGTACCCTCTGCAATCATATCGGGGGATGGATAAACATAAACCCGTAAATCCCTCTGCAAAACCGTCACCGGATCCAAAGGTGACTTTTCATGAAAATAAAAGCTGGGTTTAGCCAAACGAGACCTGAAGAACTCGGCGGCGGTGAGAATGGTTTCGATTGATGTTGTGCTCTCAGGTTCGATGATAGGCAAAATGAGCATTCTCACCTCACTCTGCTGGTCATAGGCCTCCCTTTGGAACGGTTGCATCAGGTTGAGTAACCTCTCCCATTCGTGGGTCTCGCTTTGTTCAGAGCTTTGCATGTGGATACAAGGATGGACATACACAGTCGAAAGTTTCTGCCCGGCGAGGTACTGTGCAACTATTTGGATCACCTCAGACGATCCATCAATCTGATCGGCAGGATTATCATGGACAACATAGATATGAGCCCGCCAGTTCAGATAAGGCAGGATCGAAGAAAGTTGTGCCAGGAAATCACGTCGCTCCTCCGGTTCAGTGCCCGAATACAGCCGCACTATCACAGTTTCGGGTGACGCAGCGCCGAATAGTACATTCGCCGCTTTATCGAAGGTTGTCATGCCACCACCCTCTTGCCCCCATCAAGCGATTCGATCTTCCAGGCTGCTTTTATCCGGTCGATTTCATCTTTCGACATCCACTCTGTTTCGAACTCCGTCCCGATTGCCATACACGGTTGAAAGCTATCTCTGAGCGGTTTAATACCGAATTTGGCAGGGTCAGCGGCGATCTCGGAACCATAGTAAATCTGCATTTGCTGGGCATTACTGTTTCCCCTGATTTTGACCCCCGATGCCTTAACAAAGTTCAGAGTTTGCATAGCATCTTCAAAACGTTCGTGGGGTAAAGCATATTGTGAAAAAAGCTCAACATCCAAACCGGAATCAAAGGCCATCTCGACTGCCTGGCGGATTCGATCAGGATCGAGGTTCTTCTTTAAATGAGTGTAAACATTCTCGGAGGCGCTCTCCAGCCCCATAGCGATCACATTCACTCCAGCCCGTTTCATCAGTGAAATGAGATCCTTGTTGAGCATATCCGCTCTAGTTTCGATCCACATGTCCACTTTTAAATCACGCCGAGCGATCCCTTCAAGAATTTCTACTACTCTTGTTTCACTAAAAGAAAAGTTGGGATCGGCGAACCACAACCTGCCGCTGCCTCGGTTGGCTACAAAGGCTATCTCTTCGATCACTCGCTCCACGGAATGGGCCCGAATTTTCCTCCCGAAAGCAGCCGGGGTATAGCAGAAGGCGCAGACATGAGGACAACCCCTCGATGTGAGCATGATTGACTCATCCATATCAGCCGGATCAAGTACTCCTTCCAGCCACGGGGATGGATACTCATCGAGGTTTTTGGGCGGAGGAACAGGCGAACCGGTAAAATATCCGCCCTCAGGGTTTCGGGATGTGATCCCCGGCACAGGCAATTCAGTCTGCCCGGAAAGGATAGCATCCACTACAGCCAAAGTGATGAGTTCTCCCTCTCCCCGACAGAGGAAATCCACTGCGGGAAGAACGCTCAAGGAATCATCCGGTAAAAAAGTGATCTGAGGACCTCCCAGTACAATGAAAGTCTCGGGGGTGGCCTCTTTCACCAGCGAGGCCATTGCATTGATATGAAAGATACTGCGCTGGTATGTCCCAAATCCCACAATGTCTGGAGAATATTCTCTTATGAATCCCTTGAAGGCCGTAGGACTGAAGTTGGTAGTGGAACCAATACTTAACACTTTTATTTCATGCCCATGTCCCTTAAGCGATGCGCCCAGATAGCCCAGGGATATGGGGGTTGCTGCCACCATAAAAGGATTAAAATCTATCAATAGAACTCGCATAAACCTATTGCCCTTATACCTAAAAACGCCTGCCCTCAACGTCGGGGGCAGGCGTTTAGTTGATTACAAAATAGTCGCTCCGGTTTTTGAAGAATCAGTGATTCTCAGTTTACATGTCACCCCACTCAAGGAATGGCTCCTTGAGATCTTCCATCGCATTGATTATCAATTCAATCAAACCATCATAAAAAATTCCGTATCGATCCTGAAGATCATATCGATCTATCAGATCCCTTATCTGCCCCTTACAGTTGGAACAAGGTGTACAGACATAGTTCTTTTTGTCCGGCCCCAAATCATCCCCGAAGGCTTCCAGCATCTGTTTGACTTTCATCCTGCTGGAAATAGTCTGTTTCCAGTCGATAAAACTCTTGGACGGGGTCATGATAGCAAAACCACTTCCTCCGCCACAGCAGTAGTTGTTTACTCCATGCGGAGTCATCTCACGAAATTGCGGGGCAATATATCTTAATATCCTTCTTTGAGGCTCGACAATCCCCATCAATCTAACATAGTTGCATGGATCATGGAGAGTGACCGGAAAATCGTTTTTACTGGGATCAAATTTTATCTTTCCGCTGAAGACTATCTGTTCCATAAGTGGGAAACAGCTTTCCCTGGGCACATACATATCCTTGTTCAACAACCTATCGCCAATGACCATCATGGCCTTGTGTTCATGACCGCATTCACCCGCCATAATTTTCTTTACACCGAGCTTTTTGGCAGCTTCGATTTGTTTTATCACAATCCTGGCGGCTTGCAAATCATCGTACCAGATTCCGTAATTTGTTCCTTCATACCCTCCAAGTTCACTTGACAAGGTGTAATCGATACCGGCAGCTTCAAAAAGAATGGCAAACGCCACCGGGTTCTGCAACCATGAAATGTATTCACCTGTATTATGGATAAGAAGTATTTCCGCGCCTTCTTTATCCACAGGTATTTTGATTGGTCTACCCAGCTTCTCTTCAGCCTCTTCTTCCATGAATTCCACAATATCGGCAAAGGCTTTGGGAATGATGCCCGTACTTGCACCTATATTTAATTGCTGAACCGCACCCTTGGCATGCAAAGATTCAGCGGTAATGCCCA
>JABHWQ010000005.1 GCA_018657655.1 Chloroflexota bacterium
ACACCCCAAGGCTTTGCTGGAGGCGATGAGTTGTGCCCTGCCGTGTATTGGCGCGGATGTGGACGGTATCGGCCAGGAGATTAGCCACGGGCAGGACGGGTATCTCTGCCAAACGGATGCCGAAAGTATAGCGGAGGCGATCAGTACGGTATTGGGTGACAGTGAACTGAGTGCTAGGATAGCAGTGGGCGCCAGGGCTACTGTTGAAAGCAAATTCAGCCTGGAGCAGGTTGTGGAAATCGAATCCTCTCAGATCAGGAGGCTGCTCGATGCGCGTTAGCTTTCTGCAGAAAATACTCTGTTTGCCTATTCGTTTATTTTTTTCGCGGTTGTCGGTGGGTGGACGGACAGACCTGCTGGAACTGATAACACGTTACAGCCTTCAGGGGCTTGAAATACAGGACAGGCTCAGGATACTACTCGGACTGGACAGTCGTCTATACGAAATGCAGGGGCCTGCCGCCAAGCAATACGGAGGTGGGGTTCATACCAAGCATAAGCACATGAGGTACTATGAGTTTTTTACGAGCAATCTTCAGCCAGGAATGAAAGTGCTCGACATAGGTTCGGGTAACGGGCTGCTTGATTTGAAATTGGCTGAAAATGTGGATGGACTGGAAGGGGTGGGACTGGAAATGGATCCGGATAATGTGGCGCAGGCCCGTAGTAGCCACTCTCATCCGAAAATTAAGTATATTCAGGGTGATGCAAACCAATTCGAGCCTGACGAAAGTTTTGATGTCGTTATCCTTTCCAACGTACTGGAGCATTTCCCGAAACGAGTGGAATTGCTGAAGCGACTTATCCAAAATACAAAGGCCCCTGTATTCTTGATTCGTGTCCCCTCATTCGAAAGGGATTGGCGAGTGCCGCTCAAGGAAGAGCTTGGTATTGAATACAGGCTCGATCCTACTCATTTTGTGGAATACACCATTGCTCAGTTTAATTCCGAGATGATGGCGGCAGGACTTGCTGTGGACTCACTCAGTACGCAGTGGGGCGAAATCTGGAGTGTGCTCAAAGTTAAAAGAATTCTATAACACGCATGCCAGTCAAACATTTATTTTTCGGTGGGTAGCAGGATGCAGAAAAATTTCGCAATCATTGGTGTCGCCGGTTATATAGCTCCCAAGCACCTCCAGGCGATCAAGCAGACCGGAAACAAATTAGTGGCTGCTGTGGACCCTAACGACTCGGTTGGCATATTAGACTCGTTTTTCGATGATGTTAGTTTCTTTACCGAGTTCGAGCGTTTTGATCGCCATATTGAAAGGCAACGTCGCGAATCAGCCGACCATAAAATTGACTATGTCAGTATCTGCTCACCGAACCATCTGCATGATGCCCATATCCGCTTTGCGCTCCGGATTGGGTCCCATGCGATCTGCGAGAAGCCGGTTGTGTTGAATCCCTGGAACTGCAATGCTTTGATGGATCTGGAACAGGAATTTGGCGGAAAAGTATACACGATTCTTCAGTTGCGGCTTCATCCGGAGCTGATCTCCCTGCGCGAGGAACTTCAGCAGGCGGGACAGGACCGCAAACACGATGTGGAACTGACCTACATAACCCCTCGTGGCCTGTGGTACCAGTACTCGTGGAAAGGCCAGCGGGAGAAATCCGGTGGCGTGGCCACAAATATTGGAATTCACATGTTTGATCTGCTGATCTGGCTGTTCGGGGCGGTGCAGGGCTGTGAAGTCCATTACGAGGATCCGCGTAAGATAACCGGCCTGCTGGAACTGGAGAGGGCGAGAGTAAAATGGTTTCTCTCCGTGGACGGCAGGGACCTTCCGGGTGGGCCTGAAAGTGAAAAGAACAACTCATACAGGCTGATGTCGATAGATGGGCGCGAGATCGAGTTTTCTCCCGGCTTCAAGGATTTGCATAAAGTAAGTTACGAGGAGATTCTTGCGGGAAGAGGTTTTGGTCTTGAAGAAGCGCAACCGTCGATTGAGCTTTGCAGCGCAATAAGATACAGTGAGCCAACCGGACCGACGGCGAATTCTCATCCGCTTTATCTCAAGAGTACCAAAGCATAGCGGGCGGGCCAAGGCAACTATCCAGATCAGTTCCCGCAGCAAACGGTATAACCGATTTGCATCAATCTTTTCCGGCTTTATACTCCACGGGCTTTCAATAAAAATCGCTGGAAGGTATTTACCCACCAGCGGTTTTTTATTTTGTTTTCTCAGGACGATGACTCTCCAGATAAATGCGGAGCCATAGTTTAATTATACTATGTTATCCGCTCGCGAATCCTGTCGCAGACTCTCTTGACTCCTTCGGCCAGGGATACTTCTGGTTTAATCCCCAGAATCTCTTCCTGTCTCTTGAGCGATGGTTGCTTGATCAGGGTCATTCGCGGTGGGATTTCGTTGGTCCGGACCAAATCTTTACTCGCACCAAGTTCCTCACGGATCATCTCCGCAAGTTCAGCTACAGGACAGCCATCGGGATTGCCGATGTTGATCACCGAGTATTCCTTAACATTGCCGGCACTTTCGATAGCCCTGACAGCATCGCTGATGTGCATCCACCCACGATAACTACCTTTGTGGACATTTATTGGCTTGCCGCGGTAAAGGTCGGAGGCGAACCGGATCATGGCCGAGCGATGGTCGCCCAGTGTTTCCTCTTCATCATAAATCATGAACGGCCTCAACGAAACAGCTCTCAGGCCGTACTGCTGCACTTCGTATTCCACCAGCTTTTCTCCGAGCAACTTGGTCAAACCGTAACGATTGTTGGGTTTGGGATCGGAGATTGCCTCATCCATCGTTTCGCATTCAGGACCGTAGACTTCGGAAGTGGAAAAATAGACCGTCATTGCATCGACTTTTTTGCACAACTGAAGGATGTTGTTGATCCCCGCCAGATTCGTGGATACTGCCAGCCCTGCCGCCTGCTCACAGGTAACACGGCTCACAATGGCAGAGAGAATAAAAACCACATCCGGATTCCAGTCGAATGCCGGCAGCAGGTCCAGCGGATTGTTGATATCTGCCATCATAAAGCTGTCCCGCCATCCTGAGCGGATATCCAACTCAAGAGTTTCATACCCCTTGCCACGGAGATGTTTTACTAATGGTTGTCCGATGTTGCCTTCTGATCCGATAATGAGTGCTTTGCGTGACATGAAGGTATCCTTCGCCGCACCCAATTGGGGCAGCGGATAAATACAAGTGGTAATAGAAGTTTTTTTGGTCAATGATTACATAAGAAGTGACCCAAATATTGCGCCGTTTCGTGTGAAGGTCAAGTGATGGGGACAGAAGCGAAAACCGGCCACAATGACTATGGAAACATACACCCGCTAATCTGCTGATAATCAGATTGACAGTGCTCAATATACTTCAGGCCAAAACTACACAGGATTAATCGGTTGGATAAAAGAGAAAGCCCCCCGCTAGCTTTGCTTGAAAAAAGTATCATAGGCCCCATCTGCGTTGACCCTGATGTAAGCTGAATTTCCCTTTTTCTTTACTGCATCAACAAGTGGAATAGGTGGAAACGAACTTGTCAGCCTGATCATTTCCCCTTCTTCCAGCTCCTCGATTGTCCTGGTCACCAGGTTTAGCGGATGAGTGCCGCTTTCCAGCATTTTATCCGCATCGATAGTTTGTTTGACCGTGCTCTGTCCTACCCAGGGAGGTTCCTGTCCGCTCTCCTTGTGCTGGTCACCCTGCCCGCTATCCCCCTCAGTCATCTCCGGAAGTCCGGCGGCGCGGCGAAGCGTACCGACCAGACTGACAACCGGAATGCCGGCCATCTCGGCCGCTTTCTCCAGGGTGGCGATTTTTG
>JABHWQ010000004.1 GCA_018657655.1 Chloroflexota bacterium
CTTCAAGAACTCCTGGTGACGATGCCTTGCGTAGCACTGGCCGGCAACTTTACCCTCAAGAGCATTGAGAGCAGCAAAGAGGCAAGTGGTACCGTTGCGCTTATAGTCATGCGGCATGGTACCGCATCTCCCTTTCTTCAACGGCAGTACCGGTTGGGTGCGGTCTAATGCCTGTATCTGGCTCTTCTCATCCACACACAACACGATTGCAGGATCGAACGAATGATCGATGATGCCAACGGTACCAAAGGCCGAATAGAACATCAGCATCCCATCATACGTCATCACAACGCCGTAGAGAAAATCATCGTCCCTGGTTAGCTTCTCCGCAGGAACCTCATACGTGCGCTTGAGTTCAATAGGTAAGAAACGATCGCCCTCAACCTTGTCTCCGTAGGCATAGACAACTGTTCCTCTCGGCTGATAGAAGATGCCGTCCTTATCCAGCAAATATTGGACGCCCGACATTCCCGGCTGAGCCCCGGATTCCGATTCCTCCTGCGGAAAACTCTGGCCCATAAGATCAGCCAGCGCCGGTGCTTTCATCTCACCGAGTGACACAACCATCTCATCTGTCATCGGATCACCCTTCATTTCCGCAGTTGTAAGGTAGTCAATGTAGCGAAGCTGCTGCCCATTGGGATTGGCCGTGAATACATGGAAACGCGTGCTGGCTCCCCATATCACCCGGCTGCCATCAGTGTACGGACTGGAAAACAGAACCGTTGGACACACCGGCCTGCCGGGAAGATAGGTTTCTATTTCTCCAACGGGGGCCTCGCTCGGCCCTGCATAGGGGAAGACCCATGGCAATACGAGTCTCGGTGAGTCGTGCTCCAGATGGAGTCTGCCAGATACGGATTCTGGGGAGGCTCATCCGGATCAACCAACCGGGCCGACTGGGATGTCGGTTGCTCCTTTGCATCTGCTGCAGTTGCAGGTATTACTGGTGCTTCGTCATCATCGCTGCAAGCTGTCAGTAATGGCATCGTAAGTGCCAATAACGTCAAGAATATGATTCCAGCTTTACTCATCAATATGATCACTCCTTGACGCAAGTTAGTGGCACTATCACCGCGTCGATCAAGACTTGATCACATATTCGCTCATGAGGATGCGGTCAAGCTTGTCAAAATCAATGAATCGCATGCAGCTTTCAATCATTGCTTGCTCATTTTTCTGACGTTTCTCTTCATCGCCCACGGCATCGAAAAATACCTGAGGATCTGTCATTGCTCCATCCGGGAAGTTCTCCTCAACGATCGCATCGTAAGGAGGAGCGGCATATGTTAGTGGACGCACAATGACGTTTTGCTTATCCCCGAAGGTCGATTGGGTATCAATGGCGATCTGGGCATGGCTGCCGTGCCAGATCGTGAGCCAGTCTTCGTAACTCAGACGAGATGGTTTGGTTAGAAAAACTACAGAATTCATGCCCGGAACGCGCTCACCGTCATTGACTGTGGTTCTAGCGTCGATGATCGGCTCGGACTCAGTCACGAGGTATCCAACCATTCGAGTGACGGCCTTTTCAATCACTTCTTCCAGCGGTTGGCGTTTGATGGCGGTATCCACCCATATGGAGATCAGCCCATCGATCGGCGGCTTACTGGCTATAATTCGAAGTGGTTCTGCCAGGGCTACCGCCTCATCGACCACATTGACGCGCAGCTTGCGAACCCCCAGCTTGATAAGTTGTTCGGAAACATTTCCCAGCAATTTTCGATTGAAATCGATTGCCGATTCGGTATTGGACTTCCATACTGAGTAGATTGTTTTTTCCATCTGTCCCTCCTCGTTGTGATTCCTTGTAACAGAACAATTGATCGCCATTCGATAGGCTCAGGACGATCGGTTTTGTAAATCGGTTAACAGGATACGTTCGCGCTGAGCCTATCGAAGCGTGAACGAACGTTTGGAATATCGTTTTGTGAAAACAGATCATCGAGCAGTTCTTTACGTCGAACGGAGAGACCTATCATTCAGCACTCAAAGATGGCCTCTACCACCCCTTCTTTTCCATTAAAACATAGTGGACTACAGCTACACTTACCCGAGCGGTACTACATATCGCTCTGACAGAGGTGCCATCATAACCTTTTCGGCCAACAGTTTCTCAGCAGCGTCGATGATTTTGGGCTTGGTTGACTTACGCCCCATGCAATACTCCCTGCTGGATTGCGGCAAGTATAAATTAAACCATATGTTTAAGTCAATTGTTTAAAACAATCGTTTGTTTTGATGGTTTTACAAACAGTCCGAAACGAATTTTCACAGGAAATTTGAGGAGAATATTATCAATCAGGGAACCAGTTCAATTCGGTCTCCACAAACCAGGCAAACATGTTGTAACAGCTATGAATTGCCATTGCGCCAAAGAAATATTTCCGGTTCCCCTTCAGCAGTCGGACCTCACCCCGCACCCAACCCACCAGCTTTTCATTGATACCAAATCCAACTATGCAGCTGCAAACGGTATGCAAAAGCAAGCAAATTGAAAACCGCCACACAAACACAGCTTGAGAATGATCGGGAATGTAGATAGTCACATAAATGATGCTCTCAACAAGGCCAAAGGAGAGTCCAGCCAGAGCTGCCAGGAAAGCCGTATATCTTTGGCTGGGGAGTGCGTGGGGTTTCTTAGATAGAAGCCAATACACCCCGGCGGGTTTTGCCGCCTCTTCAATGATTGGGGCAGCTACAAAAGGTCCGATATACCATCCGTAGCCCATTTCCTGTAACCCCATGGCAGGGATAGCCAACACCACGCCCAAAATAGAGATGATGGGTCCCAGGATGTACCATTTTAAAGGCATACTCATCGATGAAAAAGTTGATCAAAAGGGTGTTGATTAATCTCTGATCACATAAGTACCGGCGATTTTATCATGCCATCCTTGTTTTTTTGAATCCCAGGCAATCCAAAGGAAGCCGAGTCCCAGCGGTATAGCCGATATGAAATAGCAAAAGTAGCGTATTATCGCTCTGCCCATAGCGATTGGCTTGCCATCTTCCGTGACGATTTTCACCCCAAGCGCCATCTTCCCCGGAGTCTGGCTGCGCCAGCTCCAGAATCCAAGAGTATAAACCAGTTCGAATAGAGAGCCTAGCCCATAGTAGTATGCAGACGTAAACACGAACGACAACGGCGCATTTAGGATGTTCATGATGATGCCATCAATTATGCTAGCCACAAACCGACGCCAGAACCCGGCATATTCGACCCTGACCCGTACTATTCGTTTCGGGGTTATAGGTATGGGCTCCCCACAATGAGCACAGAAGGACCCCCAAGATGGGCTATCGGCACCACAATTTGCGCAGACCTTTTGTAGAGGCTGACCGCAGTATGCACAAAAAGAGCTCCAAGGCGGATTACCGGCACTACAATAAGTGCACACTTTCTCATGGATTTCCCTATCAGTTTGCATCCCTGGTGAGAATTCCGGAGATTCTGCTTCCACCTTAATAACTTTGGTAACAATTCTAGCTGTAATGGGCAATATTTGACCACAATCAACACAAACCGGTTGCGATATTTCGTTTCTGTTATACCCGCAGTATGGGCATATCCTTACCTGGATTTCTCTCTCAATCTGCATATTCTTCCGTTACTACCACTACTCGCCTACATATAGCCCAGCGAAATCAAGCAACCTGCAATTTGAGTGTGAGTATAGCTAATGACATATTCTATGTCAATGTCAGTCACTAGCTATCACATTGACAATGGTCTGTTCTTCCAATTCAGACCTTCCTTTGAGAAAACACGCCATATGCTTTATAATGAATGAGGAGTTCCCACCGGGGGATAGAAATATTGAACAGCCTGGGGAAACAGTTCATCCTAGATTTGAAAGACTGCGATCAGAACGTACTTGACGACCTGGAATTTCTCAGAGAGACCCTCTCGTCCATAGTGCAACAAACTCAGGAAGAGCCTATAGGTGAATCGTTTTATCAATTCACACCCCAGGGAGTGAGTGGACTGGTGCTTGGCAACGGGGCTCATGTATGTATTCACACATGGCCAGAATTCAACTATGCCGCCCTTGATATTTTCACTCACAGCGAATCGTTCGATCTGGATACTGCTTCTAAACTCATTATCGAGAAGCTCGGTTCGGCAAATCCCTCCATTACGGAACTTGAAAGAGGAGCATGATCAATGGAAAACGTCCCTTCAAACTGGTTTATGGAATTTGTCACACCGGATAACATTCAGCAATTTGCTATAAAGGACGTGCTTTATTACGGTCATTCCGAATTTCAAAAGGTAGAAATGATAGAAACCCTGGCCTTTGGGAAATGCCTTATTTTGGACGGCAAAATTCAGTCGTGCGAGGGAGATGAGTTCATCTATCATGAGGCGTTGGTACAACCGGCGATGATCCTCCATCCCAATCCGGAAACGGTATTTATTGCCGGAGGTGGCGAAGGAGCCACGCTGAGAGAAGTCCTCTCCCACAACACAGTCAAGAAAGTAGTAATGGTGGATATAGATAAAGAGGTGATCGAACTCTGCAAGCAGCATTTACCGAATCATCACCAGGGTGCTTTTGACGATCCTCGAGTTGAACTTTTGCATACCGATGCCAAGAAATACCTCGAAGAGAC
>JABHWQ010000026.1 GCA_018657655.1 Chloroflexota bacterium
AGGATTTGATAATACTCGGCTTCACGGGTGTAATCTACTTTTCCCACTGTATTCTTCATTGATCGGGCTACAGCAGGTGAAGTCATCAGTGCATAGTATGTTGTCTGATTTACGCCCGAGCCGATAATTTTTTGAATGTCTTGTTGGAGAATTTCCTTTGTCTGGCTCGGGAAGTTGAAGATCATATCGGCATTTAGTGTGGGGAAACGCCCGGCCACGCTCTCGATATGTCCTAGAATATCGTCCCCCGAACCGTATTTATCATAGCGCTGCATTTGTTGGAGTAATCCATCATCGAAGCTTTGAATGCCAACCGAGAGACGCTGAACCCGGCCCTCGAGTTCGTCAGCGATTTGGGGAGTTAGATGGTTCGGGTTGGTCTCACATGACACTTCGGTTACGCTGAACAGCTCACGGGCAAGATCAATAGTTTTGGTGAGTTCATCGATCATCACGGTCGGAGTGCCGCCACCGATGTACATAGATGAGAAAGTGTATCCAAGTTCCGCAACCAGGCGCATTTCCTTGCGCAGGCTTGCGAAGTAAGCGCGAGCGGCGTCTTCGCGAAATGGGAATCGATTGAACGAACAATAGGGACACAATTGCTCGCAGAATGGTACATGCATATAAAGGAGGTAAGCATGACCCGGCCTTGGAATGGGAATGGTTTTTAGGTCTGTCTGAGAGAGGGTCAGGGTCTTTTTGAGGTCAAGTTGTAGGAAACCAGTTAGGAGACGTTCAGAGATCATTCGTGATGCCTTTGCACAAAAGTTGTTTTGAAGCTGACGGTATGGTGATCCGGGTCGGATTCAAATCTGCTAAACCCGATTGTAACTGCGCAAAGGAATCTCCCGCAATGTTTTTTCGATGTTAGTCTATATTAATTTGAAAACTGAAGCAAGTTAGTTTCTGAATATCTGGTACCTAGTCAAAAAAACCAAAGGTCGTAGACAAGAATCGGGAGCGGCGATTTGAATAATTGCAGATCGTGAAGGGAGGAGAGAGAACAATACCGGATTTGAGTGAATTAGTTTGAAACAAGTTTGTGGGTGGTTTGGGGTCTGCCCTGGCTTTGGGTTAGGGAATCAGCTCCCTAACCGTGTTCCAGTGAAGAGGTGACAAGCTGTCTATGTCAGGCTAATAAACAATTCTTTCGCCTTTCCTTTCGAGCCTCTCAATCAGTTTCTGGCGCATCTGGGTAGCCCGGTCTATCTTGCTTGTTGGGCTTGGACCATAGCCCAGCGTCTCAGCTAATTCTTTGAGGTAATTCACCAGCAAGTCGAGTTTTACCTTTAGCACATCCATATTTGATTATCTCCTTTTTCACAGAAAACACTAATCCAATGGCACTGATTGTGATTCTGAGTCTTCTGAATTTGTACTTGTATTATTAATGATACACAAATAGTCTTGTGTTTTCATGAGGGCGAACACTCAAACGTGCTAAGCAATCAAGCCTACGCCATACCAAGAGTTGTTGCCTATATTGGTGGAGAGTTAATCGGTGTTTTGAGAAGTGGATTTGCGATGAGTGAAGCTGGAGTTGACACGATGACCATCTAAACTTGGGGGAAATGGAGTCACTGAAGATTAAGCGTACGATCCGAGTTCAAACGTTTGAGTGCCAATTCAAACCACTTTATCTTCATTTGGGTGGCTTGGCTGGTTTACTCATCCGGCACTCGAAACAGGTGATGAACTAGACGATTCCGGTAATTACGGCACCATGGACCTTATCAAGGCACTCGAATGGATACAGGATAATATCGAAGCCTTCGGCGGAGGCCCCAACAGAGTCATCATCACTGGGGAGTCTTCGGGCGCAGTTAATGTCTTATCACTCCTACTCTCACCACCTGCAAAAGGGCTTTTCCATAGAGCATTGGTACAAAGCGGTATGGTCGTTTCCACACCAATCTCAGACGGAGAAGCAAGCTCTGAGAAAGTGCTTCTGAGGTTGCTCGTCAACGATGGTACTACCGCAAACCAGACCGAAGCAGCAACATATATTGAAAGCATGTCCGATGCTGAAATCGGAGGATATCTCAGAAGGAAGTCTCCCACAGATATTCTCGCGTGTTACGAACAGAAAGGCTTCGGGATGGTGATCATCACTGAAGTTCTTGAAGATGGGAACGTAATCGTCGCCGGGGGAGCTGACGCTTTTGACTCAGGAGCGTACCCCAACAAAGTGCCAATCATGGTGGGCAGTACCAAGGAAGAACAGAAGATGTTCCTGTATAGGGACCCATTTTTCGAAGGCAAGGAAGAGCTTAACCAAACAGTGGCGAACTATTGCAGCGCTCTCTGGAAAGCCAATGGTGTAGACGGCTTTGCCAGAAAAGTGAGTGAGCATCCAGATCAGCCTGACGTCTATGCATACCAGTTCAACTGGGGGGCCTACATTGAAGACGGCAATAGCCCGATTCCAGAACCGTATGATCTCAAAATCGGCTCAGCCCATTCCCTGGATATTCCTTTCTTCCTGGGCAACCACAGCTTCAATGTTTTTATGACCAATTGGGTATTTACCGAAGAGAATCGTCCGGGTAGAGAAGCCCTCTCAGATGCCATGATGGCTTATGTAGCCCAATTTGCTCGTACAGGCAATCCAAACGCGCCGGAGTCCGACTTGCCCGAGTGGAAGCCATGGAACAATGGTATACAAGAGCCAAAGTGCATCCTATTCGATGCTGGTCTTGATACCGCCAGAATAAAGATGTCGGATCAGGAACTTACTATCACGAATGTGCTTGGATCGATGAAGGCTGAGGTTCCTGAGCCACTGTATTCAGAGGTATTCGATCTCCTTTCATCGTACGGGACAACATCCAGTCTGAGTGAAGGAAACGAATAGGGCTCAAATCGATGGAGGGATACTTTCGAAGAAATTACAGGAGTAGCTCTTGCCCTGCAGCAGCCATTTTACCAGAATGGTGATGTGATTTGTCGCTGCTTTTCCGTAGAAACCATGCAGCCCTAAAGGGCTTTGCAATTCGAGTTGCAAGTTTGCGCAAATACACCCCAGGCAACCATGTATGGTCCACCCAACCTTTCTTGAGAGAATTACTCCCA
>JABHWQ010000051.1 GCA_018657655.1 Chloroflexota bacterium
AGGGAGTAATGATAAAGCCAGCAACAGTTCATCGATCCCAAACCATCCCACGAAGAAAAGTCCAATAAGCGCCAATATCCCGCATATGAAGAAATACGCCGATAACGTTCCCCGCATTTGGGCCCCAGGCGTATTTTGGTAGATAAGGGCCACAGGAGGTCCTCCAATAGAGGATGTGGTACTCATGAATCCGGAAAAAGTACCGGCAATCAGTACGTTGGTTTTGGTAAGACGTATAGAATATCCCAGCGCACTGAGCGCCACCGCCAAGAGCACCAGGATGGAGAATAATATAGTGAAGCCACTTGCTGAGATTGCGGTGAGCACTACGGAAGCAACGACTATTCCGGGCACACAACCAGTTGTCATCCAGATAACACCGCGGATATTGATGGCCTCTCGTTCCCGGTATGCCATCAAAAAGGTGAGCAGCAATCCGTTGACGATGAGGGGCGCTGGAACCAAATCAGGTTCGATAAGAACAAGAAGCGGAGCAGCTAGCATAGCTAGGCCAAAGCCGATTGATCCCTGAATACAGGCAGCTATCGCCACTATGACAGATGATATGATAACTTCGATAGGTGCCATGGAAGTAAAGAAATGCTCCTAATCGAGCTTGAACTCCCACTTGCAGTCGATCTCGTCTGGTTCACCTTTGAACCCTACCTGTAGCGCCTTCACTTCAATATCCGGATTGATGGCCTCGGTGTAGGCATTGATGGCGGCATCCTCAAGAACCTGGCATACCCAGTCCAGTTTCTCCACGTTCTTTTTCAATGCCGCGAAAGCCGGGCAGTGGCGTACCGTGAGAATAGCATGCTTCTTATCCTTGAGTTCCCAATCATAACCGTAGATGCCTTGAGCGAACGAGGGGACAAATTGATTCGCCTTGACGTAAGCTTCGAGATCGTTTCCTTGGATGTTCAGGGCATCCAAGGTCCATTTCATCTCATGCTTACCGATCCGGCAGCAGTTTTCGATGAGGCACTCCCGGGCTGACTCCTCCCCGAGGCGTTCGCGCATCTGTTCCTGCCAACAAGTATCTATTGGCAAAAGTTCCCGGCAGTATGCCTGCAACAGTTTTGCCAACGTCTCTTTGGAGAAATCCTCACATTTGACATCGGGTCTGAGTGGGCCACTGTAGTCTTCGAGTTCTTCCATAGCGCTGTCCCCCCTTTTAGTTCTTCCCTGAATCCGTGAAGTCAGATTTAACACATACACAGAAAGGGCGATCCCTGCGTAGGATCGCTCCTCACATACTAATATTCGAATTTCAGGAAAGAGCTAACGGATACCTGTATCGATATCAATATCCAGTTGGACCGTCTCTCCGATCAATATCTCAACGTTAACAGGCACTTGATCGCTATAGTCAATGCCGAGGTTATTGATATCTACCAAGTATGTCCCAGTTGCCAACTCAACATTATAATTTCCATCATGCCCGATATCTACTTGTTTGATTAGGTCTTCTCCTGATGCATCGTATATCATTATCTTCCTGGCATCATAAACTTCCGGGGGGACATCTCCGGGATCATCTCCCGGTTGCACCACCGGCTCAATGGGACCGATGGTCACATGGCCGGCAAGTGTTCCCGAACCCTGTTCATTCTGATTGTTGACCATCATGATCTGTGCTGCATCTACTTGTGCAGGATATGACTCGCGCACCGCACCGGAAAACCATATCCGAACTTGCTGGTCAGATTCAATATCTGCGAAAGATATACGATTAACGATCTTACCGTCCTGTTCTAATATCAACGTTTCCATCTTCACAGTGACAACGTATTTGTCAGAGCTTTGTATTACATCTGTTCCTTCCACCAGTATTGTTCCCAATACATCACTTTCCCCAATCGAAAGGACTTCAATGATATCCCCGATGAAATCCGGTTCAGTTTGGATCGGAGTCGGATCTGCGGTAGTAGTGTTATCGGAGGATGAGCAATTTACGGTAAATGAACTTAAAAAGATCAGTAATACCAGCACCGATATCAATTTACCTTGGTTCATAACGGGCCCCCATCAAATCAGTCTTTCACAATTAAGACGTTTAAAAAGACGTACAATGCTCAGCACTGATGAAAGTTCGTGAACGCCATCAGACATCGGTTGTTTCGGTGTCAATATACGATGCAAGTATTGTCCCTATTGAGTCATATACCTTGTTGGTGTACGAAACGGTTTGATCTGCTCTTCAATATCTTCATTAACAACATACCCGGAAAGGTGCATGAGAGTATCGTAGAGCATCTTGTCTATCTGTTCCTGCTGCATCGATGCCTGACAAGGAAAATGATGGCAAATAAGGCCAGCTTTGGGCAATGCATCATCAACATGCATCCCGACAAGCCCCGTTGCCGTATGATGACTTGAGCCACAAGGCGCACCCCGTTCCACTTCAACAGCTTCAATTATCTTTGATTCCGGGTTGACCGTGACATTGAACTTGGGTCGCCCAAAACACTCTGCGAAGGCTGCGATCACGTCATTTTCATATGACTCCGCAGCATGACGATAGCCACAACTGTTTTCCGTAAGAGTACAAAAAGTCTTGGGGAAAACCGATCCGATCCCCTTCTGAGTAAGCTCTTTTTGTATCTGGTTTTTGAGACCCATCGGTACCCACTGTGAATTGTCTATTGGAGCAATGACTCCCGAAGCCCCCGTTAAATCGACAATATCGGGAATCAACTGTGGGGCCTGTTCGGTTTCGCTTAAAAAAACTACCAAGTCAGAGGGAGGGAGTTCCGGTGGGAGAAAGTCCTCAGGCTCCTCAATAAGCGGAGGTAAAGCCATTGTCAATTTGAATGATTCCACCGTCCATTTTTGAGGGCTTCTTTGTTTTATATTCCGAGCGATCCTCTCTCCATAGGGCCCCTGTTCGATTATCAGAACTCGCATAGTAGAGACTCTCAACTGGCTAGTCCATTGATCTTTTTGAGCCACGCCAGAGCTGCATCCATGGCCATCCGGTTTTTACGTAGCTTGTGATCTCCCCCTGGTATCATAGCCAATTCCCTGGGCTCCCCCGCAAACGTGAATAGCTGTAATGCATGGTCAGGCGGTATAGTTTCGTCTGAGTCCCCATGAATTATGAGTAAGGGACGGGGAGAGATGTTTTCTATACAACCGATAGGGCTCACCTGCTGAAAATGATCGGCCCATTCTTCAATTGATGCCGGGAAGTCATCATCGCGAATGGTTCCCGTATTTCGACACTGTGCAACAAAATCCTCCGTCTTTCTATGAAGAGTCCCAATTGAAAATTGGGCCG
>JABHWQ010000003.1 GCA_018657655.1 Chloroflexota bacterium
CCACCATTGTTTCGACCAGTGCTTCACTGGGGGTCATCTTGACTTTTTTCATGATGGTTCTCCTTCATTTAAGTCCTTCAGCGGTCGCTGCAAGAACTGTTGATCCGATATGGCAGAGTATTCAGCAATCACATGGAATTTTAGTATGACGCTTTTTCGAAGACCATCTCTCCTCCGACCACCGTACTCAACACATCAATATCCTTGATTTTGTCATGCTCAACATCGAGGGGGTTGTCGGAAAGGATGACAAAATCGGCCAGTTTCCCCGTCTCTATTGACCCTTTCACGTCTTCTTCAAAACTGCAGTAAGCCGCGTAGGTGGTGTATGTTTTTAACGCTTCAAGGGGGGGAATCCTCTCCTCAGGCCCCAGCACCATTCCTTCGCGGGTAATCCGGTTTACGGCACAATACATTGAAAAGAGAGGATCTATCGGCGTTACGGGCAGGTCTGAGTGGAGAGTAAATACAAGTCCCTCCTTTAGAGAGGAAGCCAGAGGACTAATTCTAGATGCCCGTTCAGGGCCAAGAAACATGGAGTAATGCCGGTCTCCCCAGTAATAGGTGTGATTCACAAAATAGCTGGGGACAATGCCGAGCCGTTTCATGCGGACGATATGGTCCATAGAGGCCGTCTGACAGTGGATGATCATGTGACGGTGGTCCTGCCGGGGGAAGACCGCTTGCGCTCTTTCCATAGCCAGGATAATCGATTCAATGGCCGCGCTTCCGTTTCCATGGATTGCTATTTGATTACCTGCCCGATGGTATTTCTCAACAAGCTCATCTAAAGCCTCCTGTGCCATGATCAAATCGCCTTTACAATCGGGATTATCATGGTAAGGTTCCTGTAGAGCTGCTGTGCGTGCCTGGATAGACCCGTCCTGAAGGAGCTTGACACTTCCAATCTTCACATGTTCGGAACCGAATCCCGTTCCCAGGCCGATCTTGAGGATTTCCTGATAGAGGGATTCCAATAGGGTAGCATAAACCCTCAGATTCAACTTGCCTTCTCTTTCCAGCTCGCTGTAGGCCTTGAGATACTGGAAGGACCCAACCCCTCCGTCATGGATGCTTGTGACCCCTGCCTTGTGGAGATGGGCAATCGCGGCCTGCAATAGCTCCTTTGTCTGCCAGTCGCTCTGTTCGGCAAAGAAGTCTGATCCGACCATCATTATGGCCGACATCTCTTTCAGCAACCCGGTGGGCACTCCGTTTTCATCTTTGTGAATCTCCCCTCCGTCCGGCTGGGATGTCTCAGGCCCTATCCCCGATAATTCAAGGGCTTTTGAATTTACATATGCCAGATGTCCGCTGGTATGCATCACCATAACAGGATTCTCAGGAGAGACTTCGTCCAGGTCATACCGGGTCAGATGCCGATTATCGGCAATCATGGTGTCATCGTACCCATGCCCCCGGATCCACTCTCCGGCTCCGGAGGCTTCCACCTTTTCTCTTATTCGTGATTTCACATCTTCAATCGTTCCATTCCGCTGTGAGCCGCAGTCCGCCCATAGAACAAAAACGCTGAACCAGGACAGGTGGTTATGGGTCTCGATGAATCCCGGGACTACGGTTTTTCCGTCAAGATCTATTATCTCTGTGTTGGCGCAAGCATATTTCCTCACTTCAGCATCAGGACCAACAGCGCAGAAACGATCACCAATCGTCGCAAAGGCCGAGGCAAAAGGGGCCTTTGGATTCATGGTCAAAACCTGTCCGTTTATGAATATTTTATCCACAGCCATATACTCCTATCGATTTTGAGCTTAGCCACAAACCAGAAATATGAGGGGCACCGTCTCAGCAGAGGCGGTGTTCCCGGATGCGGACTGGTAGCGGCGAATATCGAATCCAGTTGACTGATTGCCCTTTTCAGATTCGGGACAGAGGGGTGTGCATGATCAGCCGTTTCTAATTTCGTGGCAGAGTTTTAGAAGATGCAGGCGTATGATACAATACCATCTTGTATCATACGCCTGTCTACTCTCCAACCAAAGACCGAAAGCCACTCTGTAAATCAGTCAAACATATCGGACAATGTGACAACCGGAATGAGTGTCACTCCCAATCGACCATTCTATTTATCTCTCATCCTATGGGTTTTCGAATAAACGGAAAGTGCCCAGAGGTTCTGCATGAGTAGCATATTCCAATTCAAGGTAATTCAAGCCCGCAGGTGCCCAATTGGCCACCCTATCTCCTTTCGCCCAAGGACTATCTATTAGAAATAGAGGAACGAACGCGAATTCGTCGTATAAATACTGAGCCATCTGTGCCGTAGCAGCCTCCAGTTCCTGCGGATTTTGTGCTTCCAGATACTTCTCTACCAGAACATCGCATTCAGCACTCTCATACATGGGAAACGCAATACCTTCACTGTATATCAACGTATCGAACCCCTTCATATAAAGAGGTTCATTGCTCGCTTCGAGATGAAATGGTCCTATTGTACCGGTAGTCTTACGATATAAGATGTCCCCATAGACTGCCATTACGTTCATAGATTCTATTTCAAGATCGATGCCTATATCTTCCCAGTACCCCGCAATAGCCAGCATCGCATCTGTGGGATCAACACGTCCAGCGAAGTAATATATCCACATCTTCGCATCGAAACCGTTTGGATATCCCGCTTCGGCCATTAGCTGTTTGGCTCGGTCAAGGTCATAGGGATATGGCTCACGGGCCGCACCAAAGGGCAGGTAAAATAAGTCTGGGGTCGGCTTTGCCATACCATGGTAGAGCTGCTGGGCCATCTCCTCCCGGTCTATGGCCAGATTCATGGCCTCTCGACCCCTAATGTCCAGCCAGGGAAGATCAGGATCGTACGTTTCAACCGACGGAAGCCATTGGCCGAATAATACAAGGCACAGAGTTTCGATTTCTGGAATGGGTACAATGTCGAAACCTCTTTCCCCCAGATTAACTGCCTGATCATGAGTGATTTGAACGATATCAGCCTCGCCTGTCTCGAGCATGGCCACTCGGGTCATTAATTCAGGGACTTCCCTGAATACCAGGGTTTTAAACTCTGGTACAACTCGCCAATGATCTTCGACGGCTTCCATAACCATCCTTTCCCCAAGGGAAAATTCAACCATTTTGTATGGTCCGGAGAATACTGGATTCTTGTTGAACTCTCTATGGCCTACCTCGTCGTAGTATGCTTTGGATACTATACCCAAAGCAACTTGGTTGTTTGGACACATAAAACTTAATACTTCTTCACCCATGGGACGGGTCGTGTATATGGTGAGGTCATATGGACCAGATGTCTCAATTCGATCGATCAAGGGTCCCAGATTGTTCACAGCCGACACAGCTTCTCCCAAGCCAGGATCTACTGTAGTTTCAATTGTGAACTTTACGTCCTCGGAAGTCAGTTCACCCCACCCATCGTGGAACTGAACGCCTTGTCTCAACTTGAAGGTGACGCTCATGTCATCAGGTGCGATCTCCCATTCCTCTGCCAGGCAGGGAACGTATCCAGACTCATCGTGCTTCTCAAGTATCAAGTAGTCTGCCATATACGACCAGACAGTCCGTGTAGTGGTCGCACCTCGGGTAAAGGGTCCCAGGTCTGGGTCGCTGGCCACTTGTGTCATTGCAACCGTTAGGGTTCCCTCAGGTTGCACCGGGCCGGCAGGGGCATCGGTAGGTTCCGTTGTTGGTGTTGGTTGCACGGTGTCAACAGGTGTTTTCTCTTTATCACCGCCACCGCCGCAGGCGATCAATAAAGGTAGCGCCACCAGCACCGCCGCCAGGACAATCAAACAGAGCATCTTTGACCACTTCATTCCATAACCTCCGTCTTGTGTAGCGGTGAGATATCTGATATATCAGATATCTCCCATTGCCATCGTAGCGGAGTCTACCATATTCAATTCCCCATGTCAATTCAAAACCGGCCGTTTCCAGTGCCGTTAAACCCTCTTCCACGTCTGGCACTC
>JABHWQ010000369.1 GCA_018657655.1 Chloroflexota bacterium
CGGCTGAACTCGAGCCAATGCTGTAATTGCAGCGATGTGATTTTCGATGGGAAACTGGGAATCCTGCGATATAATGAATGCCTCGATAAACTTGGCCGGTTCCACCTTGGCCTCAGCGCGAGCATTGCGGATAGACCTAACGATTTCTATGACCGATTCAATCTCCCGCTCAGCCACAACATCCACTACCAATTCATCAGCAACCGGATACGAAGCGATCATGATAGAATCCGGATTCTCGCCATCCGGCAAGTAGTCTGCCAGCCTTTGCCAAATTTCCTCGGTAATGAACGGCATGCACGGATGTAATAACCTCAGTATCGTATCCAGCGTATCGACTAACACCGGCATCGGAGAAGGGCTATTCGAATCACGGAGGCGAATCTTGGCCAGCTCAATGTACCAATCACAGAACTCAGCCCAGACAAAATCATGAATCTTGCTCAATGCCTCACCAAGCATGAATCCATCCAGCATCTGGGTAACTTCGGCAATTAATCGATTAAGCCGACTCCTGATCCACCGATCTTCAACCAAGGCAGGTTGATCAACGGCAGATACGCTATCCTCAAGATTGCCAAGAATAAATCGACTGGTATTCCAGAGCTTATTGGCAAAGTTACGGCTGCCTTCCAGCTTGTTTGTACCCAGCCGCGAATCATTGCCAGGCGTATTACCCACAATCAGCGCAAGGCGCAGGGCATCGGTGCCATATTGTTCGAGCATGACCAGCGGATCCAACACATTCCCTTTCGACTTGCTCATCTTATCGCCATGCTCATCCCTGATAAGTCCATGGAGATAAACCTTTTCAAACGGTATTTGGCCAGTATTTTCAAGGCCCATCATGATCATGCGGGCAACCCAGAAGAAGAGAATATCGTACCCCGTCTCCATCACTGAAGTCGGATGGAAATACTTGAAGTCTTCCGTATCATCCGGCCAGCCAAGGGTGGAATGAGGCCAGAGACCGGAACTGAACCAGGTATCCAATACATCGGGGTCCTGAATTAAGTGATGGCCTCCACAACGCGGACAGCTTCTAGGCTGCTCCACAGCAACAATTGGACTGGCTCCTAAATCTATCCGCAAGTCATCTGGTAACTCCCCAATATTAGACATGATTTCTTCTATCGAAATTCCCGTTTCATCAATCATGTCTTGCACAGAACCCCCACCTTGCCAATCATACTCCGTGAAACCAGATTGAGCCCAATCTATGGAATCATCTTCTTTCCTCTTAATATCAGATTCTATTAACGATCCATCTTCAAGCAATCCCTCTAACTCCTCTATTCTGAGGATACCGGTTTCTTGATCAAAAGTAACTTTCACGGGCTCCTTGAAAAACACTCGTATTCTAGAACTATCACAATCCAAACAGTACCAAGCTGGTATTCGATGCCCCCACCACAACTGTCGACTGATGCACCAATCGCGGATATTCTCCATCCAGTTAAGATACACCTTAGTGAAATGCTGCGGAATGATCTGGACACGCTCATCAATCACAGCATCGATGGCGGGCCTGGCCAGCGGGGCGATCTCAACGAACCATTGCTTGGTTACCAACGGTTCGACCATAGTGCTGCAACGATAGCAGTGCCCCACCGAATGCACATAAGGTTCAACTTTGACCAACAGGCCGTCTCTTTCAAGATCAGCAATAAGTGTTTTTCGGCAGATAAAACGATCAAGCTTTGCATATCGTTCTCCTGCATATCCACTCATCGTAGCCTTAAGTGTCATCACGTTTATAATCGGCAGGTCATGTCTTTGTCCGAGTTCAAAGTCTACCGGATCGTGGCCTGGAGTAACCTTTAACGCACCGGTTCCGAATGAAGTATCCACGACTTCATCGGCGATCACCGGTATCTCACGATGCACCGCAGGAACTATCACTTTTTTGCCTATAAGATCGGTGTATCGAGGATCGGTAGGGTTCACGGCGACCCCAGTATCACCCAAAAGCGTCTCGGGTCGAGTAGTTGCCACGATAACGAATTCGTTGTCCGTCCCCGCCAGCCTGTATTTGATATGATATAGATTGCCCTGTATTTCTTTGTGATCAACTTCAAGATCAGAAAGCACTGTCGAACAATCCGGGCACCAGTTTGTAATGCGCTCTCCCTGATAGATGAGCCCCTTATTGTAAAGGTTAACAAAGGTCGATCGAACAGCCTTGGCCGGACCCTCATCCATAGTGAAGGTTTCCCGATCCCAATCGCATGATACACCCAGCCTTTTGTGTTGTTCGGTAATTCTACCGCGGCACTGAGCTACCCATTCCCAAACCCGCTCAAGGAATTTGTCTCTCCCCATGCTCTGCCGATCCAGCCCCTCTTTAGCCAGTTGCTGCTGTACTACAAACTGGCAGGCTATACTGGCATGATCCACGCCGGGAAGCCAGAGAG
>JABHWQ010000002.1 GCA_018657655.1 Chloroflexota bacterium
TGGAATGCCTGGTTCGATGCACTGCTCTATATCACAGACGACAAGCGACAGGTCCTGCAGACTTTCCTGCAGCGCATCGTGATTGAGAGTAGCACCCAGATGATGGAGCTGGGGATCACCGACACCTCCGTCGTTCAATTCACAGGCGAGACGATCAAAGCCGCAACCATCATCGTGACGATTCTTCCCATTATCTGCGTCTACCCATTTGTTCAGAAGTATTTTGTTAAGGGAATCATGCTGGGCGGCGTGAAGGGATAAAGATGGGGGGCCAGTGGCACTGACCATGATTGGCGCGACAGGGGGAGCCTTGGCTGAATCTGAAAGTATAGACTGGCGTAAACAATGACAAAAAGAATGATACTGCCGCTAGCATTAAGCCTTGCTGCATTCTCATGCGTCAATGCAACTGAAATAGAAGCAGGAAATATGACGATGCAATTTGCTTCCGATGGTAAGCCAAAGTCCTTTATCCAGAATGGCAGGGAACTACTCAACGTTCGTAACCCCGGCAAAGGGTTTCAAATCTGTGGTTTTGACTTCAACGGGCTTCGCCCAATAGCCATTCCTCTCAACGACCTGAGCTATGATGGTGCCAACTTAACAGCAAAGAACAACCACATCAGCATAACGATGGAAGTAGCAGAAAAGCATGGTGGACTTGTCTTCATTTTGAAGCGCGTGCAAGGGCTTTCAAAGAAGAATCAGCTCTGGTTGAAATTTGGAGTTAACTGTGACGCGTCGCTTAGAGCAGTTCCCCTCGACTATGTCACGGAATGTGAGAAGGATGACGAATGTATAGAGGTGTCATTCCCCTGGTTATGGAAAAGAAGTGAAGCTGTTCCAATGGGTAGCTTCGCATTGATTCCAAGCTCACAAAGTATTGAAGTGCCGGGCAAAGAAAATTGGAATGAACTTAAAACTGAGTTGGTTAAAGATAAATGGTATAAAAAAGTACAAGAAGACGTAACAGCTAATCCAGACCCAATTCGCATAGAAACAAGTAAGTACTCCCTGGAAATCAATCATAATGGTCAATTCAAGTCGTTCAGGTATGGGGGGAAGGAACTCGTTGCAAGTAAAACGGTGTTACCTGAATTCCAAGTCTGCGGCTTTAACCATGCAAACGGGGCATTTGAAGCGTATAGGCTTGGAAATGCCAGGTATAGAGGCGGTAAACTCTTCCTTGAAAATGGACCATTCACGGTGACCTTAAAAGTAGAAGCAGAAGACCATTACCTTGCATTCAAAGTTCTGCAGACAAAAGGTTTCCATAGTAGTGAGCTTACTATCTTCGGATTCAATGGTTTCTTTGAACCCGCTATCAATGTTCTTCCCCTGGACTATATGACGCATTGTAGCAAGGATGATGGACAAACTCATGTAGTGTGGAAATGGAAATGGGCAAAAGGGAAAGACCTTCCCAGTGGTGGTTTCGCATTTATTCCTGCAGCAACTGATGAAGAATACGATGAAGCGTTGCATCATATCTGGGCAAAAGAAGACTTACCTCACCCTAAAGTAGAAGGAGAGTGGACCGTTGAAAGGTCAAAACAATGGGTGAAGGAATGGCAGAAGAAAAACATGGACCGGAGCCGCTTCATCATAACCGCACATTCCATGGATGATCTCTTCTTTCTTGCAGATATGGCAGAAAAGCTCGATATGAAGGAAATATACCTGCACACAGATACTTGGCGGGGAGAATACTGGCCTTATACAAGAAGCTTCTTAACGGTAAACCCAAAAGTGTTTCCTGACGGAGAGAGGGATTTCCAACGTTTCTCAGGATATGTGAAGGAAAGGAATATCGGGTTAGCCATCCACACGCTAAGCTGCCCCATTGCCAATGTTGATCCGGACTATACCAAACCAACGATAGATCCCAGGCTCGCAGATTGGATCAAAGGAACACTGGCAAAACCAGCTTCAGCAACCGATACAACGCTTTACTTCAACGCACCTCCAGGTTCAGAATTTCCGACCATCGAAAAAGGAATAACAGGCCCCGAAAATGTCCAGCCCTGGAACAATGTTTATACCTTTCAGATAGCGAATGAGTTTATAGCAGTAGGGAGTGTTTCCGACACAGATACCGCTGTCTGGACATTGAATGGCTGCAAGCGCGGAAGATTTGACACAAAAGCCTCTGAGTATAAGGCGGGGAAAGAAGTAAGGGGCTTGATCAGGTCATACGATCAGGTCTTCATTCCAGGCAATGATACCGATATGGTTGAAGAGGTGGCCAGGCGCTATGCGGAATTCTGCAACCGGAACTATGTAACGCATTGCGAACAGGATGCAGGGGAAGTGCATAGCGCAGAAAACCCATGGGGGTATCATAAATTTACCGAGTATGTGTACAAGAACCTTGACCATAAGGTTACCAGCAATAGCTCCGGAGGAACTCCAATGCCCAGCCAGATGGAGTACCAATTCCGGACATCCCAGGGCGTAGTCAACAATCGTTTAGGTTCAAGGTTCGGCATGAACCTTCACTATCCTGCACGTGTTTCTACTGGCCCATATGACAATAGTCTGACGTGGTCTGGCGCTGCAGCTTCCGAAAAACGCACATTTTCAATGGAGAAGAACGAGCCAATGTTTGGCATCACCCGTGACATTCTTTCCAGGCATGGCTTAACAGATACGTTTATAGAAAAACAAAACAATTGGAAAAAAGCAACTCAGCTACTGGACGCCCCCCAGCGCACTCGAATTCTGGGTCAGCGAGAAGAACTGTATTGGCGAAATGCTACCCATGAAATTTTCGACATAGATAAAACTGACCGTGGATATGTAATGACTCCCAAACAACTGATGCGTCGGGAGGGGATTGAGACCCCATGGGCCGATGGTTCGGAGTTTGGCCCGATTACTCCCCGGCAATACTTGAAGCCCGGAGATTCGTTGGAGCTGAACAATCCTTATCCAGCGTCCGAACCCGAAGTCATTATACGAGTTCTTTCGGCTTTGGGTGAGGGCCAAGGCAATTCTCCCCAAAATGGCCAGCTCATCGTTGAAACAGCCAATCATGTGGTTGATGCCTATAATCGCGGAGCCGGGTTAGAAGAAAGCCGGCACCCACTTGAAAGTGCGCAGCATATCTGGGCAGCTGATGCAGTAGAGGGAGGGGAAGCTCTCAGTGGGACCTGCTGGTTGAGAAAAAGGTTTACCCTCAACGCGCAGCCGGTGTCAGGGTTTCTGTTTCTTCATGCTGATGATGTCGTGACAGTCTTTGTTAACGGACGTCAAGTTGCCTATGAGGGAGGGTGTGATGCCGGATATATAGTGGACGTGTATAAATACCTCAAGAAAGGGGGGAATGTCCTGGCTGCCGAGGTGACTAATAATAGCGGCCCAGGTTGTTTGACTGCCGCGCTGACTATCGAAACAAGCAATGAACCCCTTCAGTTTCTTACAGATAACACATGGCAGAGCAGTACAAAACGATCAAGGGACTGGAATCAAATCAAATTCGATGATGGCGAGTGGAAGACTGCTCATAGCTTTGGCACCTTTGGGGATGCCGTCTGGTCCAAACCGAGTATGGTGTCGGCTACTGCAAATTACAGTCTGCAGCCAAAGGCTACACAAATGAAAGAGGTGGGTGACTATGAGTTCTCGGATGCAGGCACTGCTTTGCGGTTGCGTTATAGCAATCAACGGTCTGAAGTAATAAGGAACGAAGAGTTTCCCAGTTGGCGGACAACCGGGAGCATGCGGAAAGCACGTGGAATCGGCTTAACCGTCGACGGGGATGGAAGCGGCGCCATACTGGTGATACAGATGTATGCAGAGGGCCATCGCGATTATATTATCCCGATAGATTTTGATGGAAGAAAAGATATCGTGATTCCCTGTGGTGAAGTATCCTGGAGTGATTCGCGTTGGGGTTGGCGCTTCGAAGCCAAGCATATGGAATATGGTTCAGTGTCCAAGACGAGCCTTGGGCTGGGAATGATTCCAAAAGAAAAAAACGTCGATATAGAAGTATCCAATCTGAGATTACTCCCGGAGCAAGCAGCCGAACTTAAGAACCCAGAGATCAAAATCGGAAAAGGCAGCCTGCAGGTCAAGGGCGGTGTTAAAACGGGGCAATACCTTTGGTTCAATGGGGGGGGAAGCCTTGGCGTCTATGACCTGAATTGGAACAAAGTCAAGGACCTGCCGGTTGTAAAGAAGACCTTCGTTGCATCAAAAGGCAGCAACAGTGTTGTCGTCAACACTGAAAAACAAAAGAATGCGCCCTGGCTTGAATGCCAGTTTATCGTCAAAGACAAAACAATGTTAGTTAAAGAGAAATAGGCTCAGAAAGTGGGTCTTCCGCAGAATCTGTGGGTAGATGCAATCGCTGGCCGATTCGAATCTGACCTGTTGGTAGTGGTGTTGGGCACAATGGGTGCGTGAAATGGGCAGAATTATCTCGTAGCGAGATTATTCAGTCTGTAA
>JABHWQ010000193.1 GCA_018657655.1 Chloroflexota bacterium
ATCGAGATCGCCCACCCGGATGACCGAAAACTGCTGGTGGAGCAAGCCAAGGAAAAACGTATATTGTATCAAGATCAGATTTTTCTGGAAGAATCCACGCATCTGTATCAGTCGAACATAGCTGAGCAGCAGACTTTCAAGGATGGACTGACCGTCCGATTCAGGGCCATTCGCCCTTCGGACGAAGATCAGATGCGGCGATTGTTTTACCGATTTTCAGATGAATCCGTTTACTATCGCTACTTCACCCATATCAAGGCCATGCCCCACGCCAAGATGCAGCAATATGTCAACGTGGATTATGGGGAGACACTTTCCATTGTGGGACTCATCGGGCCTCCGGGGAAAGGACAACTTATCGCTGAGGCCAGGTATGTAAGGTATAAAGACCGTCCCATGGCTGATATCGCTTTTGTCGTCGATGAAAAATATAATGGAAAAGGGATTGCCACCTACCTGTATCGACTCCTGATCAGGCTGGCTAAGGAGCGCGGATTGCAGGGTTTTACGGCCAATGTATTGGCCAGCAACAGACCCATGATGAAGGTGTTTGAGAAAGAAGGTAAGGTCAAAGCCAAACTGGAATATGGTGAGTACGAAATGGAAATCATGTTCGGGGATTCAATTCCTTCCAGTTGAGCAGGTATGTGAAAGCGCTGCTTTCTTATGATGCAACCAGATTGGCAGGTGGATAAGCTGTATCAGCAATAATTACAAACTACTGAGGTATGATGGAAACAGAACGAGATGTTTTAAAACAGTTTGCAAAGACAACAGGCCTAAAATTGAAAGATTTGGAAGTATTTTATCAGCGGGGAAATCTAAATGAGTATTCCCCGGGTGACTGGCTCTTCCACGAGTCAACTCCGCGCCGTTGGGCCGGTTTAATCACCGACGGTGAGGTTGAGATCATCCGGGGGACCCATGGATCAACAAAACGACTGGCAGTTTTAGGATTTGGTGCATTTTTAAGTGAAAGTGCTCTATTGGACGACCTGCCGCATGCCACAGGCGCATTTACCAGAAAAGGAGCTGTTGTCTGGCAAATAACCCATCCAGAACTGGAAAAACTGAAAAAAGAGAGACCCGCCTTATTTTATCGAGTTGTTGCCCGGGTCGCTCAACGGATTGCCGACCGACTGCGGAAAGCTTCGGAGCTGAAAGCCGGTGTAGAGGGAATCGGGCAACTTATCGGTGGTATCCGCAAAGAGAAGGACTCCCTCGGAGAACGCGAATTGCCAGCCAACGTGTACTACGGGGTTCAGACGACCAGAGCTCTCGATAACTTCCGGATATCAGGGATCCCTCTCAGTAATTTTGAGCACTTAATCGATGCTCTGGCTTTTATAAAAAAGGCTGCTGCCCTGGCCAATTGTGAATTGGATGAACTTGAGCCAGAAAAAAGAGATATCATCTGCCGGGTATGTGACGAAATACTGGAAGGCCAACACCATGATCAGTTTGTGGTTGATATGTTTCAAGGCGGTGCAGGTACCTCGACCAATATGAACGCTAATGAAGTTATTGCCAATCGCGGACTAGAGCTTATGAAACAGGATCTGGGCAACTATTCCATGCTTCATCCTAACGATGATGTAAATAACTCACAATCGACGAACGATGTATATCCAACCGCCATTAAGATGGCTTCAATCTTATCTCTTAAAGATTTAATCACTGGCATGGAGGAACTGAAAGATGAACTGGAAATAAAGGCTGGCGAATTCGGTGACGTGTTGAAAATGGGAAGAACAGAAAATCAGGATGCGGTTCCGATGACCTTAGGACAGGAATTCAAGGCATATTCGGTGATGATTCGGTCTGGAATATCAGCACTTTTGACCGCCGCCCAGGAGCTTCATGAGATCAACATGGGGGCCACTGCCATAGGGACCGGGTTAAACAGCCCCCCAGGCTATGCAGACCTGGTGACTGAAAAGCTTATAGAGGTCAGCGGCTTACAGCTTCGAAAGGCATCAAATCTGGTGGAGTCAACTCAAAATTCGGGTTGTTTTGTTCAAATCTCAGGTACCTTAAAACGATCTGCTATTCAGATATCAAAGATATGCAACGATCTACGCTGGCTATCCTCTGGTCCTCGCTGCGGATTAAATGAGATCGATCTACCCCCCGTGCAGCCGGGCTCTTCGATAATGCCCGGTAAAGTAAATCCAGTTATTCCCGAACTTGTCACCCAGGTGTGTTATCAAATTATTGGGTATGATTCAGTAATTTCAATGGCTGCCGAAGCCAGCGAGCTTGAATTGAATATGGCGG
>JABHWQ010000001.1 GCA_018657655.1 Chloroflexota bacterium
AACTTGCATCAGCCGACACTCGTCCCGCTGCCGTGGCGCTCTACAATCCGGTGCTGGATTTTGTGGAGGAGGCCGGGGGGATAGAATCTGCGCAAAATTTTCTTGGCGGCTCATATGAACAATGTTCCGAAGCATATCTCGAAGCCAGTCCAGCCCGAAGGATTGATCACAATTTTCCGCCGGTACTTATGCTCTACGGCACCGATGACACTCTCACCCCGGTTTCCAACTGCGTGGCAATGGCCGATAGTCTATTCGCATTGGGCATTCCCTGCGAAATTGCTCTTTTCCCGGGTCAGAAACATGGATTCGGCTACCGGCTTCAGAACTCGGAGCAGAAACGCGCAGCTCTGATGGTTGGAGATTTCTTTGATCGTTACCTGCTTAAGGACTAGCAGTTGGTGTCCTGCTCACTACACACAGGATGTATGGCGGGAGGATTGACGATCAAGCGGCCATGAAGCCTGCTTGGGACTTGCCCGGAGAAATTCCATCTTCTGCACAAAAATACAGGAAAGAGCCCTGATTATTAAGGATTGGGCCCTCTCTTTTTGTGGAATGTACTAAATCAAATGCGACTCTCTCCCTTGTACAAATATCTATTTTGAGGCTCTTACCGCTCCATCTCTATTCCAAATAATGATTTGCTGACAACCAATTCAAAATGAGACACCAGGAAAGCATTTTTTGCGATTTCATCACTGTCCGGAAAGCTTGTATTATTTCCTGACCAATGCTAAAGTCTTTGCATCAGAATCAACTCATATGGAAAGTCACACTGATTATCAGCCCATTGTCCACCTTTGAACTCAGCAGAAGAAAAAAATGACTGACAGACAGACATGGTCGGTTCCCTGGAAGGACTTGCGGCTCATCTTCCTGTTTTGCCTTTTTCTCTACTTTTTTATTTTAAGCATTCAGTTGCTTGGCGTATCTTTCAAGCTGTTCGGCAAAGGTTTTGCCGACAACCTGATCAGGACTACCTCCAGCCCGTTCACGGGACTTTTCATCGGTATTCTGGCTACTTCCCTGACACAAAGCTCTTCCACTACAACATCCATTGTGGTCGGCCTTGTAGCCAGTGGCGTATTGTCGCTGCACAATGCCATCCCGATTGTAATGGGCGCCAATATCGGCACGACAATCACCAGCATCATAGTCTCTCTCGGGCATATCAACCGGAAACTGGAGTTCCAGCGCGCTTTTGCGGCTTCACTGGTGCATGATAATTTTAACCTGTTAAGCGTAATGATTCTCTTCCCGCTCAATTTATGGACAAACTACCTTGAGCGAATGTCCACTTATGTATCCGGGCTGGTCAAATCTTCCGGCGGGATGACTTTCGGCAGCCCTCTTAAGATGGTAACCGCACCGGTGGCCAGCGCTATTGCAGAACTCTTTCACAATAACGGACTGATCACCCTTATTTTCGCGATGTTTTTTCTGTTTCTTTCCCTGCGCTACATGGTTGTATATATGAAAGCCCTGATCATGGACAGGGCGGGAACGGCGTTCGATCAGATATTTTTCAAAACTCCGTATCACGCTCTGTTTTTTGGTATGATGCTCACCGCGTTGATTCAAAGCTCGTCGGTTACCACCAGCCTGATGATTCCACTTGCCGGGGCAGGCCTGATCACCCTGGAAAAGCTGGCTCCCTACACGATGGGAACCAATGTGGGGACCACCATAACGGCCTTCCTGGCGGCTTTCGCCACCGGCAATCCCGTTGCGGTATCCGTGGCTGTTGCGCATCTGTTTTTTAACGTATCCGGGCTTGCGCTTTTCTGGTGGGTACGGTGGATACCAATCAAGACCGCCGAATGGATTGCCCGCCTTACGACAATCAACAGGATATATGCAGTCATTTATGTACTACTGTTGTTTTTCCTGATACCACTCAGCCTGGTATTTTTTATGAATTAAAAAGCAGCTGCCTGAAGACCCCTGTCGTTTCAGAACCGGAACAAGGTCGGCATTTGTGACGGGTAATCGCTGATCTTCCCCTATCTGCGACAGCCGGCATGCTCCCGAGGTCCAATTACTGATCCGAGGAGGTGGAGCCATGTTTGAGTCCCTGTTCAACCTTGTTAAGCAAAAGAACCTGCTGGCTCAGGCCAACGAGCAGATTATCGAAATGCTCAAGGAGGACTTGAGCCTGTTCAGGGCTTCAGTGGAGTTGCTCTGGACTGAATCAGGGGTTTCGTTCGAGGAAATCAAACAGCGGGACCGGCAGATCAACCGGTTTGTCAGGGAGGTCAGGAAAAAAGTCCTAACCTATCTGGCATTCAGCGGTTTACGCGAGATGGACAGTGCCATTATTATCCTGTATCTCGTTGTCTATATCGAGCGAATAGGCGACCATACCAAAGACATCTCCCGCCTGGCGACAGACTATCCCAATCGATTTAAATGCGGCAAGCTGGTAAAAGATGTAAAAGATTTCGAGCGGCAGTTATTCGACAGGCTGGAAAGGTTGATTGATATTTTCGAGACTGGCGATAATATCAGGGAGAAGGCAAGCGGGCTCACACGAACCCATCCGGATGTCGATAAGGTTTATCTGAAAATGATCAACAGGCTGTTAACTCCCGATAACACCGAAGGGCTGGCTTGTGCCGAAGGCGTGAAACTCGCCCTCTACCTTCGCTATTTAAGACGCATTGAGGGACACATTTTCAATATTGCCTCATCTGAAGTCAATCCCTTCCACCGGATCGGTTTCAGCAAAAAGAAGAAAAAGAATAAAGCCAGGGAAGAATAAGCGGTGCCAGTCTCACCAGTAAAAACGTGGCGCTACAAGGGGCAGAGCACATTTACCCTCCGGGTATTTGCCCGGAAGATCGTGCCCGTAACAAAATCGCTGTTTGCCATTGCTCTTGTCCTGGCGTTTGCCGACTCATTACCTGCATACCAGAACATATCCTCCGAGCAGTTACTTACTCTACTGACAACCAACGACAGCCTGGTGCTTATCGATGTCCGCGAGCCCGACGAATATGACTCCGGACATATCGAGGGAGGGCATCTCTATCCATTGAACTCGGTGCTACTGGCCGGCAATTACGCAGAACTTCCATCGGGTTTCCCACTTGTATTTTACTGCAGGTCCGGATTCAGGTCCGCACAGGCCGCTGCATTCATGGACACGGCCAGCAGCGGAACTTACAACGGACATATCTATAACCTGACTGGCGGTTTTAGTAACTGGCCGTATGGCGCGGCAACGAGCGGCCAGGATGGGCCTACATTGAGAATAGAGCCGGACTCGCTGTTGTTTGGAGTAAGTTTGATAGGGACAGAAGAGGATCTTTCTTTTACTCTCGTAAATTCCGCACAACAGGGTGCCGCGGTATTGCTGATTCCGGCTCTGGAGACCCAGGGGTTCTCGGTCCCGGCGGATACCGTCATACTGCTGCGCAACGACAGCATCAGGGTTACCGTTGCGTTTCATCCGCAACAGGTTTCCATTTACTCGGATTCGGTTGCAATTTTCCACGGTGGTGCCGGACGCGATACCCTGAATGTACTCCTGCGAGGAAGTGGAGTGGAACTGATCGAGGGTGATATCGACTCAAACGGGCGGATCGATATTGTCGATATGATGGAACTGCTGAAAGAACTCTCAGGAAAAG
>JABHWQ010000116.1 GCA_018657655.1 Chloroflexota bacterium
AGAACGTCTACCTCTGTATATTGCAGAATACGCATGGCGATACAATCATAGAAACATGGAAGCTAAAGACAAAATCAAGTCGATTTTACAATTGCTTGAAAACAGATACGAATATAGTGGCTAATTTAGGACTTTACCCAATATTACATGCGCTCCGAAAACACTTGTATCGGATCATTTGGTCTGCCACCGTGCATAAAGCACTTCTAAATATAAAGGATTCAGGTTTTCACACTAATTACCAAGCGTATTGACAAGTTGTGCTAGAGGACAGGTATCAGAGTATGATAGAATCGCCTCACAGAATATGACGAAGCGCCAGAAAAACCGGGCTAAGTCATCCGGTACAGGCAAATACCGTATTCCGCGGTCGGCGATGTTCATAGACATCGCAATCTCTATCTTTGTCTGTGGGATAGGCATATATCACTTCACTCAACCCCACCAGTCATGGCGCTCCGGCATCATTGAACTCCTCTGTTCGATGTTGCTTCTCGCAGCTGCCTATGGCGTCTCCCGTGCAAAAGCGGTAGTGATAAACTTCATAGTTGCTGTACCTATGTTATTTCTTGGCATCCGACATCTCATCCACGGAGGAGGATGGCTGTCAGGCATCACCGAGTTGCTTTTTGCGGCTCTTTTAGTCACGGCAGCAAACATTATCCATAGATATAGAGAAATTTAAGAGAAACTGAGCCGGGACATTCTTATAAAGGCTGAACAATCCCGAGGGTTGTTACCTGGCTCCTCAATCTTACTGGTGAGAAATTGAGGCTGGATGGTAGTCCCCTGATATTGCCATTTTATTTAACTTCCTCAAAACCGGATGGTGGCCACTGGCCGAATGTTCATAGGCACAATGCCCCAAAGACCCGATGAGCCAAGAGGTCTTGATGTTTCAATTCTCCTGCCTTCCACTTCTCCCCAGCTATGAATCACTGGTATTACCAACCAGCGTCCGAACCACCTCGCTCTGGATAACCCAATGCAGACTGCAACTCTTGCTACGATACCCTCGGATTTGCACTTCCTTCTAAATCTTGTTGACTTGGTAATGCAGTCATTCCTTATCAAGCTGTACGGTTCATGCCGCAACTCTTCAGCAATTTCCTCAGCCCTTTGCAAGGGTGTCATAGGATGTTCCTTTTGTTGTTGAGTGTATTCAAATGGCAATTCTTCATGCTTCACTTTGCACGTCCACTTCTGGTCCGGGATCGCAACTGGTTGTTGGATCGTATTCGGTCATGGGATTTTCAAAATAGAATGATGGTAATTCGTCCTTGTCTGGTGCAGCCAGAGATGACATTGCGATGCTATCATGTCACCATCACGAACGTAGTCTGCAGCTTTCGTGCCCGACTTGAGCATTCGGCGTTTGCATTGCTGCGTTTATCCCCCGTCCTTTTGCCCTGAGGTTCGCACTCGCAAATCGGACTTGACTTCCCGGATTCCGGGTGTTTCGCGAACCACCCGCATGATCCTATTCGCCTCGCCCATTGAATCCGCCTTGCCATCAATTGTGACGACATCTCCGTCGGCCTCAATCTCAACTTCGGTATCCTCAATTCCTCTATCGGCTGCGATCCGAGCTCTCACCTCGGTGCTCACTACAAAATCATCGATGGCCTTTTGTGATTCGGGGGTTGTCTGGAACTTCGTTTCCACGGCCTCAACCACCATGTCGCACGCGTTGCTGATGCTCGCGTGTTCGAGATCGACAACCAAATCGTACAACGAAGGGTCTTGCCAGTCCACATGGTAGATGGATCTTACCCATCTGGCTCTGTCACAATCTACCTTTTTGATGAGTCTTATCGCATTTTCTCTACTGAAACCATGTTGATCCACAGCGGCCTTGATGCGGAATTCCATATCCGCGATGACTCTGACCCTAAAGATGTGAGGGGCCCCTTTGATCAAAAGATGCCCCACCAGTCCGTGATACACCACATCATCGTCTTTTACTATTATGGCCAGAGTTGCCCGAACATAGGCAATGTAGTGTATCCTACGCAGACTCACACCTTCCAGAAGTCCCG
>JABHWQ010000251.1 GCA_018657655.1 Chloroflexota bacterium
CAATGAGCTTGACCTGGTTCACGAGGAAACCCCTTTTCGCGCATTCCTGTTTTTTTCTCTTTTTTCCCTGTAAGACATCTCGTTGTGCGCGGATTCTTTTTTGAGTTTCATGTAATTCTGCAAACGGCCTTCCGGAATAGTACCATCTTCCACAGCGGCCAGAACCGCGCAACCTGCCTCATGAATATGAGCACAGTCGTTGAAGCGGCACTGCCCGGCCAGTTCCACTATCTCGCCAAAAGTATCGTCCAGACCACTTTCCTCGGCAACATTACCCAGTTCCCGCATACCCGGTGTGTCGATAATCATCGCGCCGGTTTCCAGAAAAACCAGTTGACGGCGAGTGGTGGTGTGCATCCCCTTGCCATCCGTCTCACTAATCGGCCGAGTTTCATAAAGCTCTTTTTTCAGTAGACTGTTAATCAAGGTGGTTTTCCCAACTCCTGACGAACCGAGCAGACAAAAAGTATTCCCCGGTACCAACTCATCTTTTATTAGGTTCAGCCCCGCCTCGTTGATGCAGTTGTAAACCACTACCTTGATTTCGGGCATCAAGTTATGAATTTCCGCTTTCTTCTTTTCCACTTCATCGGGGTTCATCAGGTCGCTTTTACTCAAGAGCACTACTGGAACGATATCGCTCTCATTTACCATCACCAGATAGCGTTCCAACCGACGGAGATTAAAATCCAAATCCAGAGACTGGATAATCATGGCAGAGTCTATATTGGCCGCAATTAATTGCAAATCTGCTCTTTTTCCGGCCATCTTCCTTTTAAGCAGCGTTTTCCTGGGGATGATGTCATGAATGAGCGCCAACGAATGATTATCGAAAACCTGCAGGTAAACCCAATCGCCCACTGCCGGATAATCCAGCGGGGAACTTGCATTGAATTGCAACTTTCCGGTAATTTCAGCGGTTATGGTCTGCAAACCATCGAAAACCAGAAAACTGTTCCTGTTAATGGATACAATTCTGGCCAGTTGAAATTCCTGCATTTTCCCGGCATTCAGTCTGTCTTTAAACCAAGCGCTTAACCCGATTCTTTCAAGCTGATCCGATAGCACCGCATATCCAATTCGTCTGAAATGATTCAAGGAAGAAAACTAATTCCTCGCAAAAAAACCAATGGGAGTTAATTCTCCAGATCCAGTTTGAACACCTTGGCAGGGGCATCGCGAAGGATAGAGCGGGCATAGGCCAGCGCCTCAGCCTCGCCCCAGTAACCACTGAGCACCTTATCTGCCAGCACACGGCTCACTATCCGTCGGCAGAGCTTGGCGTGGCCGTAGGAGCCTTCCGGGATTCCATAGTCCCCGCCAAAACCGAGCACCTTGTCGGCGGGCAGGGTTTCGATAGCCTCATTTAGATATTCATAGGCAAACGAAGGGCTGATAACGTAAATCCAGCACATGTCCGTTACCACATTGGGCAGGTTCTTGGCCATGGCCAGCAGGTCTCGTCCGTAGGGGTATCCGCAGTGCATCAGCACGAACCGGGTACCAGGGTTGCGCATTACGAGAGGTGTAAGATTGGTGGGGTTGGCCTGGGTCACATCACGGTTGATGTCGTAGAAAAAGCCGGTATGGATCTGGAACGCCAGGTCACGCTTGGCGCAGCCCTTGGCTATGCGGTCAAACATCCAGTCCTGCACCGGTTTTTTCTGCTGCCAGCTCTGGCTGTTAACCAGTTCCGGTTCTGCCCTGAGGCGGTCGAACATCTGCTCTACCCTCTCACGGGGAAAATCCTCAAATCTCAGGGTGCGGTTGTATGCAATCCCACTCTTAACCCCCACGAATCCCAGTGCCACCAAGCTGTCCATGGCCACCTCGAGTGCATACTCCCAATCTGCCAGAGTTTGTACACTCACGCCCCATTTCTTTTCCACATCCCCGAAGCTGTCCCACATCAGCAGAAACTCATCCAGACGAAGAACGGCGCGGAACATATCCCGATTCATGCCCGTCCCCCGCAGGCCGGTATCGGTTATCGACAATTCGATCCCGGCCTTCTCCTTAAGAACCGTGTGGTACCAACCCGGTTTGTTGGCCTGCTGAATTCGGTTACTGAGTTCCTCGTAGGTATCCTCTGTAACGTCATCGATACCATACAAGTCGGAGAACGCCTCTGTGAGAACTTTGTTGTAGGCCGTGTTGCGCGTGTTGTTCCAGTACGGAGCGATAGTGTTCCACTTGTCGGCCAGCGATGCTCCGGAGGCGTTAAAAACTGAGTCTGCCATCCGGCGGCCCAGCCCATCGGCCCACATATCGCTAAGCGCGTAGTGCAGATGAGTAAAAAGCGACATAACCCGCTCAGTGCGCAGTTTCTCCGGCCCCAGGTGCTCGTGGGTATCGACAATCATAATTTGGTTAACACCTTTTTCGATCCGGGAACGGACCTCATCCTCGCGATCGGCGCATGCCGTCAAAGCAACAATGGTCAATACAAAAGACAGAACGGGAACAGTAAAATATCGGGCGGACGGCATGATACCTCCGTAGAAGAAACTGCGGATCATTGCATAGCAAAAGGGCCGGCTCAGCAGGCCGGCCCTTTTGCTCAGTCAAGTCGAATCTATTGCTCTTCGCCTTCCAGAAAATGCGGCTGCGAGTGATATTCGCGAGTCAGTTTGGATGAAGCTGCCCGATCCATAATCACAGTTACATCCGGGTGAAGCTGGATGGCACTGGCGGGTACGCTGGCGGTTATAGGACCCTCCACCGCGGCGGCTATAGCCTCGGCTTTGTTTGCGCCATTGGCCAGCAACAGCAGCTTGCCAGACTCCATGATAGTACCGATCCCCATGGTCACACAGTATTTGGGAACCTCGTCAATGTTTTCAAAAAAGCGGCTGTTATCCTGACGGGTGCGTTCGGTGAGAGTTTTAATCCGGGTTCTGCTGCCCAGGCTGCTACCCGGCTCGTTGAACGCCAGGTGACCGTTGGAGCCGATCCCCAAAAGCTGTATGTCCACTCCACCATGCTCATCCATTTCTATTTCGTATTCATCACAGGCCACGTGAAGATCCTCAGCATTACCATCTGGAATATGCACATTGGCCGGCACTACATTGACATGGCTGAACAGGTTGTCCCACATGAACCGATAGTAGCTCTGCTCGTGGTCCTTGGCAATTCCCACATACTCATCGAGATTAAAGGTGACAATCTGCGAGAAATCCAAGTCTTCTTCCCCGTGCATCCGCACCAGTTCCCGGTAACAGCCAACAGGAGTACCGCCAGTGGCCAATCCCAGCACCGCGCGGGGATTGATACGCACGATCCCGGCTATAATCTGGGCGGCGAGTTTGCTGATTTCCTCGTAGTCTTCCTTGATAATTACTTCCATCAAAATCCTCCGGTGTATCCTTTTATTCTATAATAGATGTATTGTTAGCCGCAATATAACTCCACGCCCTTACACGGAAAAGAAAAACCGGCAAAGGAAAAACGGCTACGCATCAACGGCTCAACTTGCGATACAGGGTCGATGGGTCGATACCCAGAATACGGGCTGCCTCTTTTTTGCTTCCTCCCACCTGCTCCATAACCCAGTTGATATAGGCCAGTTCTACCGTATCAAGAGTGGGTGTCGCTTTAGGCTGGTCATCGATAAAGCTTGGCACTACCGGTTCACGGATTTTATCCGGCAGTTGCTCCTCTCCGATTCGTTTCGAGGGCGCCAGCACACTGACCTGCTCAATCACGTTTTCCAGTTCACGGATATTTCCCGGCCACTGATAGCATTCCAGCTTTTCCAACGCTACCGGTGTGAAACGTTTCCCGTGACCTTCCGTCTCTCCGTTGCGCTCCAGGAAATAGTCGATCAACAGCCGGATGTCATCGCGACGCTCACGAAGCGCGGGCATGCGGATCGGGATCACGTTCAGGCGGTAGAACAGGTCGCGGCGGAAACGGCCGGAGTCGACTTCGGCTTCCAACTCACGGTTGG
>JABHWQ010000539.1 GCA_018657655.1 Chloroflexota bacterium
AAGCAGGTCGCGGTATTCACGGCCTCTGATACCGTCCACACGGTCAGCCTTGATCCCCACACGCGGATAGACGAGCTTCGCGTTTATATCAAGGCCGACGATGCCCCCCCTGCATTGCTTGTTGAGGATGCGGCACTCTCAACCACCAATGGCTTGTGGGAGTGGAAGGCTGTGGAAGAGTCCTGGCAAAAGGCCTCCACGTTTTGGCAAAACAATACGGGCGTCCCACCGCATTTACTGGATGACCCTGCAATTGTTCTCAAACCAAAACCTGCCGATAACGGATTGTTGGACTTTGGTTGTGAACTCTTTGGCACCGTTGTCATTAAGAGCGGTGACAAGCCTACGATTTCTGTGGGCGAATCCAAGGCTGAGGCGCTGAATACCAACGCCAAAGATTTTGAGCAGTCGCTGGAAATGGTCCGGTCGGACGATGGAACTTGGAGATCCAAATCTCCACTCACATTTCGCTATCTGCTTACGGAAAAGAAACATGCCGATGCTGTCCACTGTTTAGCCATCTTCCGACCCGCAACGTACCATGGCGCATTTGCCTGCTCGGATCCAAAACTAACGCAGGTTTGGATGACCAGCGCCTACACCTTGCGCGTCTGTATGCACGATTTTCTCCTGGACGGCATGAAGCGGGATCGCCTTCCATGGACGGGAGACTTAGCGATGAGTATGCTTGCCAACGCCTACACCTTTAGCGATCCAGAGATTGTCCGCCGCAGCCTCGTTGCGATAGGTCGTGCGGGTATCAAGCAGAAAGATATCAATGGTATCGTCGATTACTCGCTCTGGTGGGTGATTTCTCAGGATCACTACCAACTCTACTTTGCCGATGCCAAGCACCTGAAGCAGGAATGGCCGCGTATCAAGGAGGTCCTTGATGATCTTGCCAAACGTTGCGATGACTCGGGGTTTCTCCGTCCTGGCCGAAGCTGGTTGTTCATCGACTGGGTCGAGCAACCCAAATGGACTGCGCTCCAGATTCTCTGGTGGTGGGCGCAGGAAAGCGGCGTACGCCTGGCCGAACGCATGAAAGACACCGAAACGAAAGAAGCGTTGCAGATAAGTTCTGCCAAATTGAAGGCGGCTCTTTTGAGCAAATGTTGGAGCTCGCAAAAGTCGTTTTGGCTTCCGGGTATTACACCCAAAGATCGCCGATACTGCACGAAACACCCCAATTTTCTGGCTGTCATCTCAGGGATGGCCACTGAGGGCCAGTATGATGGCATTACAAAAGCCCTCAAGTCGGAGAGCGTCCCACCCGTGGGCACGCCCTATATGGCGGGGTTCGAGACAATGGCTGTCGCTAGATTGGGAGATACCCAGTTTATGCTGGACTTCGTCCGTCGCTACTGGGGAGGTATGTTGGAGCAGGGTGCCACGACCTTTTGGGAAGCTTACGATCCCAAACAAAGCGGAACGCAACATTATGAATTTTACGGCCGTCCCTATGGCAAAAGCCTATGTCATGCCTGGAGTGCCGGCCCCGCAGCCTTTTTGCCTTCAGAGATCGTTGGTCTGCGACCGATTGAAGATGGATGGAAACGCTTTTCAATAGCCCCAAACCTTGGCGATCTCACATGGGTGAGCATTGCGACACCAACCCTCTTTGGAACCATTTCGGTCGATATCGACCAAAATACGATTCAGGTAAAAATCCCCGAAGGGACGACACTTGATTATCAGGGGCAGAGTTATCCGGGGCCCAAGCACCTCACACTCTCGATAAAGGAATGGTTCTTGTCATCATATACGAAATGGTTGTGGAGTAACTCTCGGGTTCAGAGTGCTTCTACGCCTGATGTAAATGTTTGTATACTTAAATGAAATAAAAGGCGAATAGGGTATGAGAAAACATCTAATGAAATTAACCGTGGCCATCTGTGTCTCATTTGGCTGTACTACACTGTTCGCGGCAAAAACGCGTTCTTCCGAACCGGTCACATTCACCACCAAGGGGATGTCCATTACCATAGCGCCGGATGGGGCCACAAGCCTCAAGCGTAATGGAAAAGCCGTGTCGTCCCCTGAATCTCCAGGCTGGTCCATCTATTGCTGGACGGATTGCCCCAAAGGCGGCAAGAAGCCCGGTGACACACGCACCCAGCTTGACAATATGGCGAAGATTGGGCCCAACGAGCTGTTGCTTTGGTCTAGTAAAAAGCATTTTGAAGTCAAAGTTGCCATCACCCCCAAAGGTCGCTATTTTACGATCGAACTATTGCACGTCTCCAATGATGCGAAAACAGGCGGTCTCAATGGCGATTGGCAGGGGCATCGCGTAGAGTTTGAGCTTCGGGTTAATTCTCAGCAGGATGGTTGGAAACTCCATCAACTGAAACTCAACCCTATGACGAGATTAGCACCACGGACGAAGCATCTCTCTTTTTCATGGCCGTATGCTTACTGGGCACAGACAGATGACCGTCCGCAACCCCAGGGCGCCATTGCATTCTACGGTTATGTCGGCGATGAGGAGCACGACGACATTCTGACTGATATCTGGGTTGGCGAGCCATCGTTGCCTCGCCCGAATCGTGCCAATCTGACCAGTTGGACTCGTTCTGACGTAAAGGCATGGCTCGACCGCTTTATTAAAGAAAGAGATAAAGAGTGGGTTACGGCCTCTTTTTCGCCAAAGGGTAAGGCCGAAAGCATCTATGAAATGGCAGATATAGCAGGGAAGACGGGCATTAATCGCATCTATTTGCACAACTTCGATTGGCAGGGAAAATCGGTTGGCTTACCTTCTCCGTCCCTCTTTCCTAATGGTCTGAGCGATGTCGACAAATGGAGAGAGTATTGTAGTGCCCGTGGGATTGATATTGCACTGCACGGTTTCGGCGGACTTTACCGAAACCATGACATCAAATTCGGCCCACAATACAAGCCCGATGGCCTCGTCAGATCGGCTCGGGGTACCCTGGTCAATGATGTGGCCGGAAATCAAAAAACATTACTGGTAGAACCTGACTTGAGTCTTTATCCCTGGTTAAAACCCGGCATGCCACCCTTTACTAAGTCACATCCCTGGGGGGTGGGGGGGAGCGAAGACACCTTTCCTCCTTATTTTACAAAGACCGATTGTGGGGCCAGAATAAACGGGGAGATGTATGAATACTCGTTCAAAATCACGAAAGACAATTTGTGGGAGATCACTCTGCAAAGAGGCAGAAAGGAAAGTAATACCTTCAAAGCCGGTGACCTCGTTGAGTTTATAGTCCATGGAACCTTGAAATCCTGGCATTTGGCTGATCCCCGTTCAAAGATGTATGAGGAAATGGCCAAAGACTATGCCAACATTCTTAATCATTTTCAGGGTAATCCCCTGTATGACGGGGCTGGCATGTGTGGGACTTACGGTTGGTGGGCAGTTCCCAAAATGATGCAGATGGTCTACGAACGGTTGGAACATCCATCGGATGGTTATGGCTTTGGTCATTTCGATCAAAAATTCAGACGGATCCAGAAGGTGACGGGCGGTACCCGCCCAACGACCGTACCCATGGTAGTTTCGCATCATGCTAGTTATGCCGGCGGTCCTGATGATATGAGCTTTGCCTGCAGTTCGGGAGTTCACAATAAGGGTTTTATGATCAGAGGGAACCACAGAGGGATTTATATTGAAGACAGTAAGACACTGGGTGTTTGGGATAAGGCGCTGGAAATTATTTCCCTCTGGTCAAAGCTGAAACCTCATCTGAGCGAGGATCAGAAAAGCTTGGTAAAGAAAAGAAGGAATAAAAAGAATGATGATTATTTTGTCGCATCTGAGACTGACACGCAATGGCATCTCACGAAAACTCGTGCCATGCGGCGCAAAGGTGATAGGTCCTGGGCACGCATTCCTGAACGTCCAGATGTAGCCCCACGCCAATTCTTGAAGGCTGACGGTAAAGCTATCAAAGGCTTACAAAACCCTTACACCACTCAGACTGCTGATATTCAAGTGCATGTCATGGCCAGTATGAAGCCGGCGAGCGAGAATAATATTTCTCTGATGGCCAAGAATAAAAAGGATATTGTGTTCACCGGCACAAATTCTAATTGGTCTGCTAAAGTTATAAACACGTATAATATAACGAGAGCGCAAAACGCGGCAATGTCATGGGACTTCAGCAAGGGCGCTCTTGAGCTTTCCGTTGATAATTCAAGATCTGAGAACCCGTACATATATAGGCCGTGTCATCTCGGAGGAGACATGCCGGTGGCAGAATGGCTCTATTCTTCTATCGACAAATCTAGTAGATGGGGCGTAATAAACATGACAAAACACCGTGGAGTTGCAGTCACCGTGGAAGGGGACGGCAGCGGAGCGGTACTTTTCGTGAAAGCCGGTTCCAAATGGGGTCGTATCTACGCCATCGAAGTTGACTTTGTCGGCAAAAGGACGATTGAGATCCCCAATGGAGAGGCCCACATCAACCGTTATGGTTTTGTTGGTTCTATAACGGCATTCCGCTTCAACAAAGTGGATAAGTTCTTTGCCTTTATCACCGAAGTTCCCGCAGGGAAGAAAGCAAAGATTAAGATTCTCGATATCCAGGCCATGTATGAAGATCACAATGTGGGGTTAATCGACCCTGTTTTGACGCTGAATGACCAACGTATACAGGTAACAGGAACAGTGCCCTATAACCATTACCTGACGTACACCAAAGGGTCTGTCGCCAAGGTCTATGGCCCCAACTGGCATTTTGTGAAGGATGTGGCTGTAACTGCGAATGAGAGCTTTGTGGCGGTGAAGGGCAACAACACCTTCAGCGTCAAGGCGGCTAAGTCGCCGGACGCCTGGCTCTCTTCCCGGATCAAGGTGCAGGATTCGGAGAACAGAATCATCATCTCCAAACCAAAAGGTGGAGTGAAACCGGTCAAGACCGCCGTCAACTAATTGAAAGAGAATTAAAATGAAAACACACCTATTCAAAACACACCTATTCAAATCCATAATCGTCATGTTGTACGCCCTGCTGGTCGCCACGTCCTCGTACGCGGAACGAACGCGTTCTGTCGAGCCG
>JABHWQ010000343.1 GCA_018657655.1 Chloroflexota bacterium
AGAAGGCTCTGGCTTATGGTACTGGTATGGGCTCAGGCCGCGCAGGCATTCTGGAGACAACTTTCGCCGAGGAAACGGAAACCGATCTCTTTGGCGAACAGGCTGTTCTTTGTGGCGGCGTTACTGCCTTGATCAAAGCCGGATTCGAAACACTGGTGGATGCCGGTTATCAGCCGGAGATTGCCTACTTTGAAGTCTGCCATGAACTGAAACTCATTGTTGATCTCATCCATCGCGGCGGTTTCAATTTTATGAGGTATTCCGTTAGCGATACCGCCGAATATGGCGACTACACCCGCGGACCACGCATCATTAATGATGATACCCGTGAAGAAATGTGGAAGATACTGGAAGAGATTCAGAACGGTAGTTTCGCCCGCGAGTGGATTCTGGAGAATCAAGCCGGAGCACCGGCTTTCAACGCGTCCCGCAGAATGGAATCTGAGCATGAAATCGAAGAGGTCGGTGAAGAGCTTCGAGCGATGATGCCCTGGCTCAACAAGTAGCATAAAAACGAAACCGGTAGGATTCGGCTGATATTGGCCGAATCCTACCCTCACCCAGGAGAAGGCCATGGACAAGATCATAATATTCGATACAACACTTCGTGATGGGGAGCAATCCGCAGGCGCAGCTCTGACGATTCCTGAAAACCTCGATATCGCCCGCCAATTGGAGAAGCTGGGCGTAGATGTTATCGAAGCAGGTTTCCCTATCGCTTCCCCCGGTGATCTTGAGGCAGTTCGCAGTATCTCACGAGAGATACGCGGATCGTCTATTTGTGCCTTGTCCCACGCCCAACCTCAGGCCGTGGATACCGCATGGGAAGGAATCAAAGATGCTGCGGAACCACGTATCCACGTGTTTCTTTCCTCTTCCGAAATCCATATGTCCCATCAGCTTCGGAAGAATCGCGATCAGGTCCTGGAGCAGGCTCATGCCATGGTGGCCCGCGCTAAGAAACATATTGACAATGTAGAATTCTCACCCATGGACGCCACCCGTACCGATCGCAAGTTTCTCTATCGATTGCTGGAAGCGGTGATCGATGCCGGAGCTACGACGGTCAATATACCGGATACTGTTGGCTACACCATGCCCAAAGAATTCGGGAATTTGATCCAGGGTATACGCCGGAACGTTTCCAATATCGATCAATCTGTAATCAGTGTGCACTGCCACAACGACCTGGGACTGGCAGTTGCTAACAGCCTGACAGCAATCGATCACGGCGCACGCCAAATTGAATGCACGGTTAATGGTATCGGGGAGCGTGCTGGAAACGCCTCGCTGGAAGAGATTGTGATGGCTGTAAAAACCCGTCATGACCTCATGAAATACGTTACGGACATAAATACCGAAAGGATATACAAAACAAGCCGGCTGGTTAGCGAACTCACCGGCATGTACGTCCAGCCCAACAAAGCAATCGTTGGAGCCAACGCTTTCAGGCACGAATCGGGTATCCATCAAGACGGGATTATCAAAGAGCGCACCACATATGAAATCATGGACCCCGAATCAATCGGACTCTCCGGAACAACGCTCTCTCTGGGGAAACTCAGCGGACGCCATGCTTTCCGGAAGCGGCTCGAATCCCTCGGGTATGCGTTGAAGGACGATGAGATCAATCGGACATTCGCAGCCTTTAAGGAATTGGCCGATAAGAAAAAGGAAATCACCGACCGTGACCTAGAGGCTATCATAAATGAAGAACTGAGAACGATTTCCGAAACCTATCATCTGGAACAGGTACAGGTTTCTTGCGGTGATCTCACCATGCCAACGGCGTCGGTTAGATTAACTGGTCCCAATGGCGAACTGCTCTCTGACGCTGCACAGGGAACCGGCCCGGTTGATGCTGTATATAAGGCAATCAACCGTCTGGTCAATGTTCCCAACGAATTAATCGAATTCAGTGTCAAATCTGTCACCGAAGGCATTGATGCCATCGGCGAAGTTACTATCAGGATCGAAAGCGAAGGTAAACGATACGCCGGGCGCGGTGCGCACACCGATATAATTGTGGCCAGTGCCAGGGCATACATGAATGCTCTTAACCGACTGCTGGTCACCAGAGGAGAGTGATGGACATTACGGTAGACGCAGGGGTGGAATTTGAGATCATCTTGCGCGTCTTCGTGGCGGCCGTGCTGGGCGGAGGTATCGGATTACAGAGAGGACTATCCAAGAAACCTGCCGGGATACGTACTCACGCTCTGATTTGCCTCGGCGCCGCTTTGTTTACCTCGTTAGCAGAGGGATTTGAAACCGTTCAGGGATTCGATCCGTCAAGAATTGCAGCGGGTGTTGTCACGGGAATCGGCTTCGTTGGGGCTGGTGTGATCCTCCGTTCTGAGACAGGCAGGATCGAAGGGGTAACCACAGCAGCCAGCATCTGGTCAACTGCAGCTGTGGGAGTCGCCATCGGCACAGGCTTGTATATTGTTGGAACGTTTACGGCCATCCTAGCCGGTACTATTATGGCAGTTCGCTTGTTATTCAAAAAACGATCCAAGTAGGTAACTATCCACAGTTAAAATCTAAGGAAGTACAGCTACCGAGGAATCTCGCAACAAAGGTGTTGGAAATTGGCTAGCCTTGTTTATGATGAGATTCTTCGCTTTATTTGAGCTAACATCCCAAGTAAACCCAAGGAGTAACTATGTCCAAGGTTTTAGTTATTTACGATTCTCGATCGGGAAACACCGCCAAAATGGCAGAGGAAGTCGCTGCAGGAGCACGGCTTTCCGGCGTTGAGGTAGAAGTAAAGAAAGCTGATGAATCCAAGCCTGAAGATCTACTTGACGCTGATGGAATTATTTTCGGCTCCCCCAACCATTTTGGGTCCATGTCCGAAAAAATGAAGGCTTTCATTAACGATTCGGTGAAGGTTCGCAAGAAAATGGAAAACAAGGTTGGAGCTGCATTCTCTTCTTCCGGCACCATCGGCGGGGGCGGAGAGACAACTGTGTTTTCGCTAATACAGGCGATGATGATTCACAGCATGATCATTGTCGGTGATCCGCTGGATGCCACCGGACACTACGGAGCAGTAGGAATCGGTGCACCTGACGATAATACAGCAGATATCTGCCGTAAGCTGGGAAAACGTGTCGGTGATCTAGTCAAGAGGCTGGCGTGATGACAATCGCTGAAAAAATTCTGGCTGCACACTGCGGAAAAACGAAAGTTTCTCCCGGCGAACTCATCAACGTACGCGTTGATC
>JABHWQ010000345.1 GCA_018657655.1 Chloroflexota bacterium
CAGATACTGGTCTCCTTTGTGTTGATTTTTGCTGGTGGATTCGGTCATCTAATGGGGCTTTTTGCTATCATGACGAGCGGAGGACCCGCTGGCGCTACTGAATTAATGGGGCTCTATATGCAGAAATTGGGTTTCGTAGGACGTCAGTTGGGTCAAGCAAGTGCTGTTAGCGTCCTGATGCTCATTATTGTTTTTTCGGTTCTCATCTATCCCGCAATTCGTGTTGCCCGTGAGCGGTTGGAGTACTAATGAAGAAGATTATTCTTAGTCTATGGGAATATGTGCAGAAACTTTCCCTCGTGCATCACCTAATTCTGGTGCTAGTATCAATAATTACTCTAGCACCTATGGTGTGGATGGTGTTCTTATCTTTCAAAACCAGGAAAGGTTTTGCTAGCAATCCATTTGGGCTACCGGAAAGTTTGAATTTCGACAATTACCTCGAGATCTTGTCCTCTTCGCGCATGCTTGTCTTTACAATTAACAGTATTATTGTAACTTTCACCTCGGTTTTTTTGATTGTGGTTGTAAGCATGTTGGCTGGTTATGCTTTGGCGAGGTTCGAATTTCCAGGCAACAAATTCCTTTTTTTGGGCTTTATATTGGTGGATGCGATTCCTGTCTTTGTCTTTCTTGTTCCGCTTTTCATTGAGCTGCAATGGTTAGGAATTGGAAATACCCGGTGGGCTTTGATACTACCATATACCGCGATGCATATTGGTATAGCCACATTTATATTTCGTGGATTTTTCCGGAGTATTTCTATGGATATAGAAGACGCCGCTCGTATTGATGGATGTAATATACTCCAGATGATCTGGTATGTGATGGCGCCTATCATTCGACCGGCAGTGTTAGTGGTCGTCATTGTGAACTTTATTGGAATCTGGAACGAGTATTATCTGGCTTCGGTTATTCTACCTACACAGGATCTCTTTACATTGCCCGCAGGCATGGCGTCCTTTTTTAAGAAGAAGTATGAAACGAATTGGCCTGTGATGTCAGCAGGTATTGTTCTGTCGATTCTTCCGGTTTTCTTGATGTTTATGGCAGCTCAGGAGAAGATCGTCGAGGGATTTAGAGTTGGGCACAAGTAATTCGCAATCTGGAGGCATTATCGGTAAGAAATTGATACTCCTTGGATAGAATTTATTTACGGAGATGAAAGGGGCCACCACAACGAACTGACACTGTGAATTTGTAGCCCGGCTTAACCCTAATCAAGTTGCCCCAAGTTCTTACCGACGGCATAATAGATGTTGCATAGATTTGTTGAAATCCATAGAATTCAAGTCAACGAAAAGGAGGTAAATATGAAAGAAATCAATGTTGGAATAATTGGATGTGGTTTCATTGCCCGAGAAAAATACGTTTCGGGTATCCGAAAGTTCGATTTCCTGAAATTAATCGCATGTGCCGATATCAGAGCTGACGCGGCACGTCAAATGAGCGAAGATCTGGGAATTCCGCGTGCATGTTCAGTAGAAGAGCTTCTCGCCGATGAGAGCATTGAATTAGTGCTTAACCTGACCACTCCACAAGCGCATACCCCGATCAACCACCAAATACTGGATGCCAATAAGCACTTCTATGTAGAAAAACCCTTTGCCCTTACACGAGATGATGCCCAGGCTATCCTCGAAAAGGCAGAGACTAAAAAGCTATTGACATCATCGGCACCAGACACATTCCTTGGAGCTGGTATTCAGACTTGTCGAAAAGTGATAGACGATGGTTGGATTGGCATGCCCACGGCTGCTACCGCATTCATGGCTGTACCCGGTCATGAATTATGGCACCCCGATCCCGAGTTTTATTATGCCGAAGGTGGGGGTCCGATTTTGGATATGGGTCCATATTACTTGACGGCGCTGGTCAACCTTTTGGGACCAATTAAGCGAGTTGTGGGTATGTCAAAAGCCACTTTTCCGGAACGTGTAATCGCGAGTGGACCCAAGCGAGGTAACCGGGTTCCGGTGGACATCGACACGCATATCAGTGCATGCTTGGAATTCGAATCAGGGGTCATTGCTACAATGATAATGAGCTTTGATGTGCAAGCGCACTCGCTTCCCCATCTTGAAATCTACGGGACTGAAGGTACATTGTCCGTTCCTGACCCCAATATATTTCAGGGACCGGTGCGGGTATTTCGGCCAAATCAACAAGAAATGGGATGGCAAGAGATGCCTATGATCAGTCCTTATCATATGGAATCTCGGGGAATTGGTGCAGCTGACTTGGCGCTAGCGATTCGTGGTATAAGACCTCACATAGCGACTGGCGAACTAGCAACTCACGTTCTCGATGCGATTCTATCTATTGAAGAGTCCGCTCATAAACAAGAAAAAATCGATTTGGTAACCACTGTCAAGAGACCAGCTATACTTCCGTTGGTATCGCGTATTGGCGATATAGCCTAACAAGTAGCTGGTTTATGATCCATAATCTACTGCGTATCGCATTAGAACTAACTAATGATAGGAGTAATATTAATGAAGAAAATCCTAATCTCGTGGGGAGGATGGCTGGGTCACGAGCCTGAAAAAGTAGCTAATATATTTGGAGAACTGTTAGAGAAAGAAGGTTTCTCGGTAGAGATACAAGATACTCTGGAGGTTTGTGAAGATACCGAAAAGATGCAGTCATTACATCTCTTTATTCCAATCTGGACCATGGACACGATTACGAAAGAACAAGTCGCGGGGGTCAGCGAAGCCGTGGCCAATGGAACCGGATTGGCAGGATGCCACGGGGGTATGTGCGATTCGTTCCGAGACAGTGTCTTATGGGAATTCATGACAGGAGGTACATGGGTTGCACACCCTGGCGGTGAGGATGTCGAATATGAAGTGAATATCAAGCAGAGTTCCAGTTCCCTTGTCGCTGGAATCAAGGATTTTAAAATTTGCAGTGAGCAGTACTACTTACATGTTGATCCGGTTGTCGAGGTATTAGCCACCACACGCTTCCCCACTGTCAAATGGTACCACTCCACAAACGGTTTAGTTGACGTTCCAGTTGTTTGGACTAAAAAATGGGGAGTAGGACGGGTGTTCTACAACTCAGTAGGGCATATTGCGAAAGTTTTTGATATCCCAGAAGCTCTGGAA
>JABHWQ010000457.1 GCA_018657655.1 Chloroflexota bacterium
GATTTATTGCAGCGAAAACGGAGCCGAAAGTTGGAAGAGCATGCCCATGCCAGAGGGGGCCAATGCTCCCAATGATTTAATCGCCGATCCACAGGCCCCCGGGCGGATGTACCTGAGCTGCTGGCCCAGGACTGTAGAGGGCCGGGAAGTAAATGGTGGGTTGTTTCTCACCGAAGACGGTGGCGAGAGCTGGCGGCAGATATTCAGGGAAGAGGCTCATGTGTATGCGGCCGCGCTTGATCCGTCCAGTCCGTCGACCATCTATCTCAATACATTCGATATGGCCGCTTTTGGCAGTATCGACCGTGGGGAGAACTGGCACAAGCTGGAAGGATACGATTTCAAGTGGGGCCATCGGCCCGTACCCGATCCCCATAATCCGGGTATGCTCTTCCTGACAACTTTCGGGGGAGGACTTCAGTATGGTGCCGGATGGCAGTCTCGTCCATAGGCGGAGGGAAATATATCCGGGGTTTGTTATTAACTGATTTGTGCCTGTGCTGAATAGTTTAGCATACGGCTTAAATATGAATAATTGACACGTTTCATTTCCACTACTTGTTCAACGGATACTGCAAAACAGGATAATTCAGCTATGAGAATGGCTACGGGGATCGATCTTTATATCGTTGTAATCTATATGGTGCTGATGGTCGTTATCGGAATAATAGTTTCCAGATTCAATAAGAGCGACAGTGATTTTTTCAAAAGCGGCAATAAAATGCCCTGGTGGTTGTCGGGCCTGTCTTTTTTCATGACATCGTTCAGCGTCTATACATTTACCGGCGCGGCCGGTCTGGCCTACCGGGCGCCATCGGTGGCTCTGGTGCTCTACCTTTGCAACGCTGTCGCCCTTGTCCCGGCTGTTCTGTTTCTGGCCGCAAAGTGGAGACGAAGCAGGGCCATGACCTCCATGTCCTATCTGTCGGAAAGATACGATGTACCGACCAATCAGTTGTACAGCTGGTCTCATCTGGGAGTGGCCGTGGTGCAGGGCGGCGTCCAGTTGCTGGCCCTCGGAAAATTTATCTCGGTGGCCATGGGTACTCCGCTGGGGCTCACTATCCTGGTCTGCGGAATTGTGATCGCGGTATACTGCCTGATCGGAGGACTCTGGGCCGTGGTGATCACCGATAGTCTGCAATTCATGGTTCTTTTTCCCTGCGCTCTGGTGGTTTTGTTCCTGAGCTTTCATGAGTTGGGCGATGTCGGACGGCTGGTCAGTCAGGCACCCCCGGATTTCTGGAAAATCGAGACCCAGGAATTCGACTGGTGGTATATTCTCGCCTACCTGGTGATGATCTTTTTCGCAATGAGCAGCGGTGCCCCGGCTCAACGGTTTTTCTCCGTGAAAGATGAGAAGGAAGCAAAAAAAGTTGCCATCCTGTCCATGGTGCTCTTGCTTATCGCGCCGCTTATCTGGTTGACGCCCCCTATTGTTACAAGAATTCTTGACCTGGATCTGAGCAGTGTCACTACCGGGCTGAACGCTCCCCAGGAAGCCGCATACGTGGTGTTCTGCATGAAGTTTCTGCCGGCAGGAGCCATGGGGATCATGCTATCGGCGATGCTGGCGGCCACCATGAGTTCAATCAGCTCCACATTTAACGTATATGCGGCGGTTATCACCGAGGACATTATCAAACAGGTGTTCTGGAAAAATGCCAAAGCGGGAACACTGCTGCTAATTGGCAGGGTGGTTACTGTTGTGCTGGCTGTACTGGTTATTGCGGCGGCAATAATGCAGTCAAGAATTGACGGTGGAGTTTTCGAGATTATGATGACAATCTCGGGAATAGTGGTTGTACCGGCAGGTGTCCCCATTGTTATGGGTTTGCTCGTAAAAAGAACTCCCCGCTGGGCCGCCCTGGCATCCTACGGAACGGGATTGGTTATCGGGGCGGCTGTTCTGTTGCTCGGTAAGGACATTTCCTTTACCCAGGAAGTGTTCTGGGTAGGTGGGTTGAGTTCCCTGGTTTATTTTATTCCAGGGTTGATTATCAAGGCCAGGGGTAATTATAAAGTTGCATTGGATAAATTTTTCGTAAAAATGGAGACCGCTGTAAGCCGCAGCGAATCCGGCGAATCCGACAGAACTGACCGGAGCAGCCTGAAAATTACGGGATGGACTACCGCCGGTATGGGTTTGGCGATTATGGCTCTCTTTATGTTGGACCTGGATCTCAAAGGGAAACTTATCAACCTTTCGATTGGCTTCATGATTTTCTTAGTGGGCGTATTGTTGCTTCTTGCAACGGCCCATTTGGACAAAAAGACAAATAATGGGATATAACCCTGTCTTATCACACGCTGAACCCGGGTACCCACGCCCGGTGATAGCCTGTTTTTTGCGATTTGTCTTGGCAGTGATATTTAAGAAAAGATGATCTGTATCCGCGCCTGCGCTTGCAGTGTAAAGTTTGAGCCCCGGACATTTATGTCCGGGGCTTCTTCACTTGTGTCTGGGGTGCTAAAATTCTTGTCTGCAAGTGGGCTCCTTCCTATTGTGTATACAAAGACAAATGAAATCACGGGACTTTCCTACACAGGGAGTTTGCAGATGAGACCGCAACGTTTGCTTGCAGTGTTTTCAGCTGGATTAATGATTTTGCTGGCGGCAGCGGCCCTTTCGGCTGCCGCACAGGCCAGGCAGGTTCAGAGTGGCATGGTGTTTGAGCACGGTAGTGTCAGACTGCTGGTAACAGATGGGTTGGACTTTTTGCCCTCTCTGCTCAAGGATGGATCAGCGCTGAGTTTTGCCGAGGTGCAATCCACCGGCAGGCCGTCGTTCTATGCCGTGTTCGGTGGCCTGGAAGTGACCGAGTTCGTTGCGGATTGGAGTGCGCTAAAAACAGAAGAGGTGGATGAGCCGGGATTGGGTAGGGGTGTAC